>JANNWF010000188.1:0-9534 GCA_031408455.1 Pseudoxanthomonas sp.
GCCGTCAATCTTGCCAAGTCGGCGCTTGATCGCGATCTCCCAGATCGACGCAGCAGACACATAGATTGCAGATGCGCCCAACATCAGCTGACGGGCTTTCGCTGAGAGTCGCTTGCTGTCTGTCGTTGACCAAATGAACACATGAGTATCGAGTAGCAGCCGCATCATCGACCCTCGAACATCGCAAGCTCAGCGTCAGACATAGGCGCGTCGAAGTCGTCGGCAATCGTGACTTTGCCCTTCAACACACCAAAACGGATCGGCGCGTGTTGAACCAGTGCGGACAGCCGCGCCATGGGCTTGCCAGCCTTCGCAATAAGCACCTCATCTCCCGCAGCCACTCGCTCAATGATCCGCGACAGATTGGTCTTGGCATCGTGGATGTTGATAATTTCCATGTCTGGGAGCCACGTGTGAACTAGATTTAGTCTAGTCCGTGAAAGGTGGGTGTCAAGTACCGAGGAGTAAGTCCAGAAACCTCGCCATGATCTTGGGGTTTCTCCTCGATCGCCACACGGACAGGCACCACACGCAGGGACCGGACTGGCCAAGGGCGGAGGCCGGCCTGACGGTGCTATTTTGAAACCCTAGCTCCCCTGAAATCCAGTTCGACCCCGATTTCCGCAGTTCGACCCCGATTTCCGGCAAACGGTGCAGCGTCCGTAGCCCTTGCTCGACGGCCTCACGCTTGGTTTTGAGGCCGGTCGCCTTTAGCGTGGCTTCCATTAGGGTGTCGTCAATGACGATGTTGGTACGCATTGTGTGTACATTCCGAATTGGCGTACACATCGTATTTCATGCGCGGCGCGGCGCGGCGCGGCAGCAAACGCGCTGATGTGTAAGCATTTGATTACAGTCACCGCAGCGCGCTCAGATGCACTTGGCTGAGACCGACGACAAGGGATACGGGCCAGAAGATTTACCTCGACCACTTTCGTGCTTGCGACATGGCTTTTCCAACCGTATACTTGCGCGCTCACTGCTGCGGGGTGGAGCAGTCTGGCAGCTCGTCGGGCTCATAACCCGAAGGTCGCAGGTTCAAATCCTGCCCCCGCTACCAGTTTCGTGTTGAAAGAGCCTCCTCGTGAGGCTCTTTCGCTTTAGGGCTCGGCCTCGCACCTCGTGTGCGTTGCTCCCGGAACCTGGATGTTGCACGCGAAAGGGGCCTACGGCCCCTTTTTCTTTGTTCGAAAGAGCGGCCTTGTGCCCCTCTACTTTGCTCGAAAGGGTGGCCTTGTGCCCCTCTACTTTGGTTGCGTTTCCGATTTTTTGCGTAGGCGATTGAATGACCCAACACATCGATCAACTGGAATCGTTACTCGGCCCCGCCATTGAGGCGCTGGGCTTGGGTATCGTGTTGTGGGGGATCGAGTTTCAGGCGGGCGACCATCGCGCCATGTTGCGTTTGTATGTCGATGCGATTGATCGCCACGTGGGCATCGAGGACTGTGAAGCCGCCAGTCGGGAAGTGAGTGCGTTGCTTGATGTGCACGATCCCGTGCCCGGCAACTACACCTTGGAAGTGTCGTCACCGGGGTTTGATCGGCCACTTTTCAAGGCCGCCCAGTTCGCCGCGTTCATCGGTGAAACAGTCAAGATCACGCTGGCTGTGCCAACGGCTGGCCGTCGCCGCGCGCACGGCAAAATTGTTCGGGTCGAGGCCGAGACCATCATCATCGACGTCGATGGTGTTGATCTCGCCTTCGACCATTCCAATATTCAGAAAGCGCGGCTAGTGCCGCAGTTTGATCCGCCAGCCAAGCCCACTGGCAAGTCGCCGGGACGCCGTCCCGAGCGTGCAGCCAAGACTTCCACTTCCGCAGGGACCGCCTGAATTATGTTCAGGCCCATGGAGCGCAAACGATGAGTAAGGAATTGTTGTTGGTGATGGACGCTGTGGCCAACGAGAAAGGCGTCGAAAGCGCCGTCATTCTCGACGCCATGGAAGCCGCCTTGGCATCGGCCGCCAAGAAGCGCTATCACGAGCAAGACGTCATCGTGCGGGTGACCATCAATCCGAAAGACGGCAGCTATGAAACGTTTCGCCGCTGGGAAGTGGTGGCCGACGATGTGGTGATGGAATCGCCGGATCGGCAATTGCGCTTGATGGATGCCTTGGACGAGCGCGAAGACGCTGTCGTCGGCGACTTCATCGAGGCCAAGGTCGACAACGCCGAGTTCGGCCGCATTGCTGCGCAAGCCGCGAAACAAGTCATCGTGCAGCGCGTGCGCGAAGCTGAGCGCGCGCAGGTCGTCGAGGCCTACAAAGGCCGCATCGGCGAGCTCATTACCGGCATCGTCAAGCGCGCTGAGCGCGGCAGCATTTATGTTGACTTGGGTGGCAATGCCGAAGCTTTGATCTCCAAAGACAAAGCCATTCCGCGTGACGTGCTGCGCCCCGGTGATCGCGTGCGGGGTTACCTTCTGGACGTTCGCGCCGAAGTGCGCGGCCCGCAACTGTTCATTTCCCGCGCCGCACCCGAATTCATGATGGAGCTGTTCAAGCTGGAAGTGCCGGAAGTCGGCCAAGGCTTGGTTGAGATCAAGGCGGCTGCGCGTGATCCGGGCGATCGCGCCAAGATCGCCGTGCTTGCGCACGATCACCGCACCGATCCGATCGGCGCCTGCATCGGCATGCGCGGCTCGCGTGTGCAGGCAGTGTCGAACGAATTGAACGGCGAGCGCATCGATATCGTGCTGTGGTCAGACAACCCCGCGCAGTTCGTGATCAACGCGATGGCACCGGCCGAAGTGCAGTCGATCATCGTCGACGAAGAACGTCACTCGATGGACATCGCCGTCGCCGAAGAGAACTTGGCCAAGGCCATCGGCAAGGGCGGTCAAAACGTGCGGCTTGCCAGCAAGCTCAGCGGCTGGCAATTGAACGTGATGACCCAGGATCAAGTCACCGCCAAGAGCGAAGGTGAGCAATCGGTTGCGCGCTTGTTGTTCATGGACAAGCTTGAAGTGGACGAGGAAATCGCCGGCATCCTGGTTGCCGAGGGCTTCTCGTCGGTGGAAGAAATCGCCTACGTGCCCGTCGGCGAGTTGTTGGCGGTGGAAGGCTTTGATGAAGACATCGTCGAAGAGTTGCGCGCCCGTGCGCGCGATGCCTTGCTGACTGAAGCCTTGGCGGCTGAGGAAGTCATCGAAGATCACAAGCCGGCCGACGATCTGCTTGGCCTGCCGGGCATGGATGAAGCAACCGCCTATGCGCTGGCCGCGCGTGGCGTGCAATCGCGCGAAGACTTGGGTGAGCTTGGCGCAGACGAGATTCTCGACATCCCCGGTATGGATATGGCGCGCGCTGCTGCGCTGATTTTGGCTGCTCGCGCCGAGGAGATTGCCCGTTTGGAACGTGCAAGTTAAGTCGCTGATTTGAATACCGATTTGATTGAATAGCAAACGCTGTATTCGCCATCTGGCGAGAACAGCAAGCCGCCATAGAATTGCCGCCTAATACGCGGCGTTCGAAACGCGGTAGTAGCAAAATTTGAGAGTTCACGGGCATCACAAGTGCCCCCGAGTACAGGAAGTCCCATGTCCGAAGTCACCGTACGAACGCTGGCCCTACAGGTCGGCACCCCGGTCGAGAAGCTGCTGTTGCAACTGGCAGAAGCCGGCATGAGTTTCGCGGGTGCGGATCAGGTGGTGACGCCGACCGAGAAGATGAAACTGCTCGGGTTTCTGCGCCGCACCCACGGCAAGGCGGATCAACCGGCCGTGGATTCCGCGCCTCGGCAGATCACGCTCAATCGCCGCAAGGTCGAGGAATTGACCGTTGCCGCCGGCAAGAGCAAGACCACGGTCGCCGTCGAAGTCCGCCAGAAACGCACCTACGTCAAGCGCGAAATGGTGGCCGAACATGACGTGCAGAAGGTCGAGCGCGAGCACGCAGTGCGCTTGCTGGCCGACTCACGCCAGCAGCAAGACGCGGTCGAAGCCTCGCGTCTGGAAATAGTCAAGCGCCGCGACGATGAAGTGGCCTCACGCAAGGCCGCCGAAGAAGCACAGCGACTTGCGCGCGAAGCTGAGGAAGCGCGGGTGATTGCTGAGGCGGCGGCCGCTGCCGAAGCAGCCGCTGCGGCTGCACGTCCGCCTGAGCCAGTGCGTCCCGCTGAACCAGTTCGCGTGGTTGAAACGCCGCGGGCTACCGAGCACGTGCGCCCCAGCGCGACGGCCGCAGCAGCAGCAGACGCACCGCGTCGCGATGCCGACAAGACCCGCAACAGCAAGCCCGCCCGTGGCCACGTCCGCGAGCAGACCGACGATGCCGCCGCCAATCGCTTTGCCAAGGGCGAGCTGCATCTGACCAAGGCTAACAGCGCGCGTCGTGGCGCTGCCGCCAAGCGCAAGCCGTCGCGTCGTCAAGAGCAGTCACGTGCAGCCGTCGGTCAGCACGGGTTTTCGCGCCCCACGGCGCCGGTTGAGCGCGAGGTCGCGATTGGCGATTCCATCATCGTTGCCGATTTGGCCGCAAAGCTGGCGATCAAGGGTTCTGACGTCGTCAAAGCGCTGTTCAAGATGGGCGTGATGGCGACCATAAACCAGGTCAACGATCACGACACCGCTGTGTTGGCCGTGGAAGAGCTTGGCCATACCGCCATCCGCGCCAACGAAAACGACGCCGAGACCGCGCTCAGCGCGCACGTCGATGACGGCATCGGCGAAAAGCAAACGCGGCCGCCGGTGGTCACCATCATGGGTCACGTCGATCATGGCAAGACCTCGCTGCTCGACTTCATCCGCCGCACCAAGGTCGCATCGGGCGAGGCGGGCGGTATCACCCAGCACATCGGGGCATACCACGTGCAAACCAGTCGCGGCGTCATTTCGTTTCTGGATACGCCAGGCCACGCCGCGTTCACTTCGATGCGCGCCCGCGGTGCAAAGCTGACCGACATCGTGATCCTGGTGGTCGCTGCCGACGACGGCGTCAAGCCGCAGACGATTGAAGCGATCAAGCATGCGCGGTCGGCGAACGTGCCGATGATTGTGGCGATCAACAAGATGGACAAAAACGACGCCAGTGCGGATCGCGTCAAGCAAGAGCTTTTGCAGCACGAAGTGCTGTCGGAAGACTTCGGCGGTGAAGTACAGATGGTGCCGCTCTCGGCCAAAACCGGGCAGGGGGTCGACGCATTACTCGACGCAATCTTGCTGCAAGCCGAAGTCATGGAGTTACGCGCAGTGGTCGATGCGCGCGCCGGCGGTGTAGTGATCGAGTCCACCTTGGACAAGGGCCGCGGTCCGGTGGCAACCGTGCTGGTGCAGACCGGCACGCTGAAGAAGGGCGACTACTTGGTGTGCGGCACGCAGTACGGCCGCGTGCGCGCCTTGTTCAACGAATCCGGAACGCAAGTCGCCGAAGCAGGGCCGTCGATACCCGTCGTGGTGCTGGGTTTGTCGGGCGTCCCCGAAGCTGGCGATGATTTTGTGGCCGTCGAAGACGAGCGCTTGGCCAAAGACGTGGCGCAGCAGCGCGAGACCAAGCGCCGCGAGACGCGACTGGTCAAGCAAGCGGGCAACCGCATGGAAGACGTCATGGCGCAAATGGGCAAGGGCGAAGGTCAGCAGGTGCTCAACCTGTTGGTCAAGGCCGATGTCCAGGGCTCGGTCGAAGCCTTGCGCGAGTCCTTGGTCAGCCTGTCGAACGAGCTCATCCGCATCAACGTCATCTCCTCTGGTGTTGGCGGCATCACCGAGTCAGACGCGACGCTCGCCGCCGCTTCGAAGGCGGTCATCATTGGTTTCAACGTCCGCGCCGATGCCTCGGCACGCCGCGTGATCGAATCCAATGCGCTGGACCTGCGCTACTTCTCGATCATCTACGACGTCATCGATCAGGTTAAGCAGGTCGCGTCTGGCTTGCTGGGCGTCGAGATTCGCGAAGAAATCATCGGCTTGGCCGAAGTGCGCGAAGTGTTCCGCAGCTCCAAGTTCGGCGCCGTCGCCGGCAGCATGGTCACCGAAGGCGTGGTCAAGCGCAGCAAGCCGATTCGAGTGCTGCGCGACAGCGTGGTCATTTTCGAAGGCGAGCTGGAATCACTGCGTCGCTTCAAGGAGCTGGTCGAGGAGGTCAAGTTCGGCACCGAATGCGGCATCGCGGTCAAGGCTTACAACGACGTCAAGGCTGGCGATCAGATCGAGTGCTTTGAGCGGATTGAGGTGCAGCGGACGCTGTAGTAGGTTTTCGGGACTCGGGACTCGGGACTCCGGGACTCGGGACTCCAGTTGTGAGGTCCCCGCACTTCCTAAGAGCAGCCGAGCAAGCTCGGCTCTACAAAGTGCCGTATGCGCAGCGCTGCTGTTGTACAGCGGAGCTTGCTCCGCTGTACTTGGGTCGAATGCCAAGAGCCACAGCCAACGCCCCAGTCCCCAGTCCCCAGTCCCCCAAAGAACATGGCCACCAAATCCTTCCACCGCACCGACCGCGTCTCCGCTCAATTGCGCCGCGACATTGGACTGATCGTCCACGCCGCTGTGCGTGAGCATGGCCTGCCGTCGATGAGCGTGTCGGATGTGGAAGTCAGTCGCGATCTCGCTCACGCCAAGGTGTTCATTACCGCGCTGCAAAGCGAGCGTGCTGCCGAAGCCATCAAGGGGTTGAAAGCGATCCTGCCCGAACTGCGCTACCAGCTCGGCAAGCAAGTGAAGATGCGCCACGTGCCCGAGCTGCATTTTCATTACGACGACTCGGTCGACCGTGGCGAGCGCATCGATGCGCTGTTGCGCGACCTGCCGCCCAGCGTCTAGATCCAGTCAGCAGCCGGCAATGGCCAAGCGATCAGCGGATCGCCCGCGCACCCAGTTTCGACCCTTGGACGGCATTGTCCTGCTCGATAAGCCGGGTGGCATGAGCTCCAACCAAGCCTTGCAGCGGGTTCGACACTTGTTCCGCGCCGCAAAGGGTGGACATACCGGCGCGCTGGATCCTTTGGCCACGGGTCTATTGCCGCTGTGCTTTGGCGAAGCAACCAAGATAGCTGGCCTGCTGTTGGGTGCCTCCAAAGCCTATCGAACTGTCGCCCGTCTAGGCATCACGACCGATACCGACGATGCCGATGGCCGCCCACTGCTGCGGCGATCAGTTGAGCATGTCAGTGCGGCCGCGATCGAAGCGCTTCTGGCTGAGTTTACCGGCGACATTCGCCAGCGCCCGCCCGCCTATTCAGCCCTCAAACGCGATGGCGAGCCGCTGTACGTCAAAGCCCGCCGCGGCGAGCAGATCGAGATCGCTGAGCGCGACGCACAGGTGTTTTCGCTGCGCCTCACTCACTTCGATGTGGATCGCTTCGAACTCGACATTGAATGCGCCTCCGGCACCTATGTGCGCAGCCTAGTCCGCGACTTAGGCGAGCGCCTCGGCTGTGGTGCACACGTGGAGCAACTGCGCCGACACTGGGTAGCACCGTTTCATTCGCCAACGATGTTCACTTTGGAGCAAATCACCGAACTGGCGGCCGCTGGCGACACGGCCATTGCCGAGTCTCTGCTACCCATCGAGTCTGCGTTGATCGGCATGCCGCGGATCGAACTCGACACGCCACAGTCCGCTCGCTTGCAGCAAGGCCAGTGTTTTCCCGTGGTGGGTGAAATGGGTCTGGCGCTGGCGCTAGATCCGGCCGGACGACCATTGGGATTGGTCGACGTCGAAGCCGACGGCATGGTGCGGATCCGGCGATTGTTTGTAATCGCGACAAGCTGAGCGGACGCTACCGATTGCATTGGACCGCCGTTCGAGCTAAGCCATTTGCGCCTCGACACTCGTCGCGCAATGCTTGGCGATGAAGGCTTCGTGGGTGGGCATAGCCTTGACGCAGTTGGCGATGACGCCATGCACGCCGGCAACATGCTCACGCACCGCTTGCTCGGTGTGGACGTCGACCAAGGGGTGATAGCTCTTGGGTCGTAGCCGTTGACCATGCATCACCTGTATCCAACTCGGCTCGGCGAATAACTCGATGCCGTCGCGAAATACCCGGCCATTGCTCTTGAACAGATCCATCTTCTGGCGCAGCGAATCGGGAATGTCCATGGTCCGGCAGTAGTTCCAGAACGGCGTGTCGTCGCGTTCGGTCGCGTGGTAATGCAAGATCAAAAAATCGCGGATCTTGTCGAATTCGAAATCCGAGTGCGCGTTGAATTCGTTGATGTCCGCTTGATCGAAGCCGGCGTGTGGGTAGAACGCGGTGAGGCGGGCAATTGACGATTGGATGAGGTGGATGCTGGTTGATTCCAGCGGCTCCATGAAGCCACTGGAAAGGCCAATCGCGACCACGTTCTTGTCCCAGAATTTCTTCCGCTTGCCAGTGACAAAGCGCAGCGGCTTGGGCGTCATCAACGGTGCGCCCTCGAGGTTGCCCATCAAGGTCGCGGCGGCTTCATCATCGCTGATGTACTGGCTGGAATAGACGTAGCCATTGCCCACGCGATGCTGAAGTGGAATGCGCCACTGCCAGCCCGCTTCGCGCGCGGTTGAGCGCGTGTACGGCGTCAGCGCGGTGCGTGATTCGCATTGCACGGCCATGGCGCGGTCGCAAGGCAACCAGTGCGTCCAATCGGTGTAGCCGGCCTTCAAGGTCTGCTCGATCAGCAGGCCGCGAAAGCCTGAGCAGTCGACAAACAGCTGGCCACCAACGCGCTCTCCGCTTTCCAGCACCACGGCCTCGACGAACCCGCTCTCGGCATTCTGTTCAACGCGCGCCACCTTGCCCTCGGTGCGAATGACGCCGCGCTTTTCGGCGTACTCGCGCAGATAGCGCGCGTACAGGCCGGCATCGAAATGGTAGGCATAACCGATGTCGGCCAATGGTGACTTCGGTCGATCAGTCACCGCTGGCATGAACTTATTGGCGCGCGCCGCCAGCGTGTTGATCGAGTACTCGTCCAGATGACCAGCCTGGCCTGCCTGATGCAGCTTCAGCCAGTAATGATAGAAGGCGATGACGCCCAAATCCTGGCCGATCTTGCCGAAGCCGTGGATGTAGCTGTCGCCCAGCCGGCCCCAGTTGACGAATTCGATGCCGAGCTTGAACGAGCCCTTGGTGCGCCGAACGAAATCGTGCTCATCCAACTCCAGCGCGTTGTTGAACACTTTGATCAAGGGGATGGTGGCTTCGCCCACACCGACGGTGCCGATTTCCTCGGATTCGACCAAGCGAATTTTGTAATCCTTGGAAAGGACTTTGGACAGAGCAGCGGCGGTCATCCAACCGGCGGTGCCGCCGCCGACGATGACAACTTCTAGGATGCGGGTGTTGGACATGGGGTTTTCGAAATTTTTTGGGTGTGAGGGGTGGTGCGTGATTTTGAAGTGTCGCGATGGTGTTTCGTCATTCCGGCGCAGGCCGGAATCCAGCTCTTGCTCGTGGTTCCGGTTCTTGCCCGAATCAACATTTGCTCGTCATTCCGGCGAACGCCGGAATCCACCTCTGGCCGTCCTTCCGGCGAACGCAGAATCCACCTCTGGCCGTCCTTCCGGCGAACGCAGAATCCACGTGCTTCACTCGCCTTGTGTGGCTTCGAGGCCGG
>JANNWF010000189.1:0-3041 GCA_031408455.1 Pseudoxanthomonas sp.
CTTCGTCATAAAGGTCACCGCCGGCGATCGCGCATTCGAAGATCGTAGGGTTCGAGGTCAACCCCGTTAACGACAACTCGGTGATGTAGCGCGCCAAAGTCCCGCTGTCCAGCACCGTCCTTGACAAGACCAGCGACAGCAGCCGGTTGCACGTCATGGACCCCGCACGCGTGACCATTCCGAAGCAGGCGCCGAATCATGCTGGCGCCCATTCGACCCAATCCGATCATGCCTAGCTGCATAGCGGCTCCCTCTCGATGCGTGATCTGCGCGGAGCGCTCAATCGACACCCCCATCGCGATGCCTGCGGTGGCGATCCCATTGCCTTCGCACGACCTGAAATAGATTCGCTACAGCACCACCGGCTGATTCGGCAGTTCATTGCGGTCGTGGCTGTTGGAAGGAAATTGCTGCTTCAGATGCCGCGTCACGGCCTGCACGCCGGCCACCACGCCACTCTCGAAGTCCGACTGCCCGAAGGCGGCCTCCATCTGGCGGCAGACCTTGCTCCATTCCTGCGAGTCAACCTTGGCGTGGATGCCGCGGTCGGCAACGATCTCCACCGCCCGGTCCGCGAGCAGCACGTAAATCAGCACGCCTGTGTTTTGCTGGGTGTCCCAAACCCGCAGTTGCGAAAACAGCTCGATCGCACGCTCTCGGGCCGACTGCCCGTTGAACAACGGCGCGCCGTCCAATCCACCCTCGACCGCGAACCGAATTTCCCCGACGTGCTCGGTCTCGCCGGCCGCGATGGCTGCTTCGATGGTGTTCAAGGTGCTGCTGCCAAACGCCCGTCTCACCTTGCCGTCAGTCAGCAGCAAGTGTTTCACGATACGTTTGATGTTCATCACTACCACCTTCCCGACGCACCGCCGCCACCGAAGCCGCCACCGCCACCGCTGAAGCCACCGCCGCCTCTGCCCATACTTCCACCCAGACCACCGCCGCCGTAGTAGCCACCCCTACGGTGACCGAGCCCGCCGTGACCGAGCATCCCGCCACCCAGCAGGGTGACGAACAGCGCAATCACGCCGGCGACCAGCGCCATCGAAATGGCGCCCACGACGAACCAGGCAATCACTGCGACCACACCGCCGGTGACTAGCGAGCCGCGCACCTTACCCAGCGTGGCCCGCAGCCCACCGCCCACGACTAGCGCCAGGATGAACAACATGGGCGCGTACTGCTGAATTTGGCCAATGCCTTGGCTGGTCCGGGCACTCGGGGCGGGCAAGGGCTCGCCGTCGACGACGCCGATGATTTGTTCAACACCGGCCACAATGCCGCCGTAAAAGTCTTGGCTCTTAAATCGCGGCAGGATGGTTTCGCTGATGATGCGTTTACTGGTGAGATCGGTGAGCGCGCCCTCCAGACCGTAGCCCACCTCGATGCGCATCGCGCGGTCGTTCTTGGCGACCACCAGGATCGCGCCGTCATCGACTTTTTTGCGTCCGAGCTTCCACTTCTCGGCTACCCGCAACGCAAATTGTTCGATCTGCTCTGGCGCGGATGAAGTGACCATCAGCACGGCAAGCTGACTGCCTTTGCGGGCTTCAAAGGCGGTGAGCGTTTGTTCCAGCGCGGACCTTTGCTCCGCTGTCAGCGTGCCAGTCTGGTCGATGACATGCCCCGTCAGTGGCGGCACCGGGACTTGCGCTGCACTCTGCACGGACCAAAACAGCGCACATACCAACAGACTTGCAGACAACAGCGTGCTGCCGACCCCAAAGGCTATGCCGAAGCCTCTGTCTGTCGTCATTTTGGCGACTCTGGGCCAGCGGGCTTTGCCGGTGCATTGTCGAAGTCGACGCTTGGCGGCTTCGCGATTTCGCCTTCGTTCTCGACGGTAAATGTCGGCTTTTCGTTGTAGCCGAACATCATCGCCGTCAGGTTGGACGGGAAGGACCGCACGGTCACGTTGTAGTCCTGCACGGTCTTGATGTAGCGGTTGCGCGCTACCGCGATGCGATTCTCGGTGCCTTCCAATTGCGCCGACAGGTCGCGAAATCCTTGGTTGGCGCGCAGGTTCGGGTACTGCTCCGACACCACCATCAACCTCGACAACGCACCACTCAACTCCCCCTGCGCCTGCTGGAATTTCTGGAAAGCCGCGGGGTCGTTGAGCAGTTCCGGGGTGGCTTGGATGGATGTCGCCTTTGAGCGCGCCTCGATCACCTTTGTCAGCGTGTCCTGCTCGAACTTCGCTTCGGCCTCGACGGTTTTGACGAGATTGGGAATCAGGTCCGCACGCCGCTGGTACTGATTGACGACCTCAGCCCAACCCGCCTTGACTTGCTCATCGGTCGTTTGAAAGGTGTTGTAGCCGCAGCCACTCAGGCTCAAGCCCATCACCACCGCCAGAATTGCCATTGGTTTGCGCATGCGGAGTGCTCCAGGAATCGAGTGGGTGGAATGTCTGTGTTTCGGACGGTGTCGCAACGTGTTTCAGGTCCTGGTGACCGCCGCGCCGCCGCGCGGCGAGCCCGTCGATGATCTAGCTCGACAGCGCTGCGAACTGGCACCACGCCGAGGGGCGATCAACTCATCGCTCCAGCGCGACGTTGCACTCGACTCAGGTCGCGGTCTGTGCGTTGACAGACTCAGCGCGTGAGCTTGCCCCGATGGTGCTGGCGAAGAGCGTGGCGAGGTGGTGCCTTTGCAGGGGCGAGGCGCGCGATCGCTTCCGTCGCGACAAGAAACTCGAAGTCGGAGGGTTCGCTGCCGCACCGACGGTTCAACGCACAGCGAATAGCTTGAAATCTGCAAAAAGCAATTTCGCAGCGCGGACACGCCGTCACTGCAGGAATGCGTTGCGAACTCGGATTTCCATGGAATGGCAAATCGCACCGAAAGCCGCAGGTACCTCGACAGCGAAGCAGGACAAGCGTGGCGGCTGGCTGATCGCGCTGTGCTACTGATTCGGGGCTTGGCGGCCACATTTGCTGCCAGCCACCGACGTCAGTGACGTTTTGCCAGTGACGACCCATCTCTCAGACAGCGCGGTAACCCTGCCCAAGAAAATAGGCGGCGGCGAGCTTGGC
>JANNWF010000190.1:0-1511 GCA_031408455.1 Pseudoxanthomonas sp.
CGGTTCGGCGCTCGCTGCCGACATCTGGGGGCGCGGCCGGCCCGGCCGCCCGGGGCAATGGTCGGATGCCCACCACCCGAGCGCGCCAGCGGCGCGCGGTTCCAGGAGGGGAACGGGGACAGCCCCTACTTCACCGCCGCAACGTACTCGTGCCACAACGCATCGACATCCTTGCCAGTCTCACGCGTGAACACCTCGCGCACGTTGTCCTTTTTGCGTGACGCGGCGTTGAGCGTCAGGGCGATGCCCTTCTTCTGCGTGTCTTCGATCCATTCGAGGAACAGCGCGGTGGTCTTGTAGGCATCGGTGTACTTGGCTTTCTCCGGATCCGGCTTGCCCCAGTTGGCTGTCGGTTCGAAGCGGCGGTGACGCACGTAGTCGGCGAGGCCCTCGGTCAGCCAGCCTTCACCACCGCCGGTGTAGGCCTGCACCAAGTGGAAGAGTTCGTGCACGACCATGCCGTAATCGTCCGGCGATTGTTTGGTCACCCACTTTTCACTGATGTGGATCTCGTTGCGGTTGGTCGCATGCGCGACGCCGTCCATGGCGCGGAACCACAGATGGACGTTGGTCAGCGGCGCGGGGCCTTCGGGAGTGTCGAACTCGGCGTAGAGTTTGGGATAATGTTCGTCGATCAGTTCCTTGGCTTTGAGCGCGAACTTCTTGGCGTCGGGCGCGGTTTCGTAGTGGAGGTTCACCCGCGTGACGAGTTTCACTTCTGGCTTGGTGAGTCCGCCGATGGTCACTTCGTTCACCGCTAACGCCGCACCATCGCCGCCAGTCGCACGAATGCGGAACGCACTGATCGCGCCGTCGAGTCCAGCGACGCGCACGGCGCCGTCCTTGAACACCGCCGCGTGGCGGAAGTTTTTGCCGTCGTCGGAGATCTCCAACACGCCGAAGGCGAGTTTGTCTTTGCCGTCGGTGGTGCCGGTAGCGATCTGGATGGAACGTACCTCGTGCACCGTCGGCAGGGTGATGGTGACATCATCGCCGTCGCGCGTCGCACGGTCGGACCAGAAGCTGGTCTCCGCCTTGCCATCAAAGGCCTGGCTCGCGACGTGCCGGCCCTTGGTCGGTAGCGAGGTGCTGATCGCGAGCGGCGATTCGCCAGCGATGACGGCGATGGTGGAGAGAACAACAAGCAGCAGATGACGCATGATGGTTTCCAGAGGGTGGGCAGATGACGCGGCGATGATGCGCGCCTTTCTTCGTACCGACGGTGTTCCAGCCTGCTGCCCGCTGGATGCGCTACCACACGAGCATTTCGTCCGGAGGCGTGGGAATCCGCCGTGATCGGTGCCTTTAGCCCCTGGGACCGCGGGCCGCTGGCCAATGCTAGAAAGCTAAGACAGCAAAATACTGACAGCCTTTACCACAGAGGGCACAGAGGCCACAGAGAGGCACCGAGGAAGGCACAAGATAGCCCTCTGTGTATCTTTGTGGCCTCTGTGCCCTCTGTGGTGAATGCCTTTCCGCCTTCTGCATTCGTTAGCTTTCTAGCATTGGCC
>JANNWF010000191.1:0-18074 GCA_031408455.1 Pseudoxanthomonas sp.
CTCCGGCACCGGCTTGGCCCTCGCCACCGAGTTCCGCGGCAGAGAGCACGTGGACTTGTACAGCTACGAGTCCGCGCGCATCAGCGTCCCGAAACCGGGCACTGGTCGCACGCTAAACGAACAGATCCGCTGGCCGAGCACCGATGAGCCGCGACCGGTGGTCGAAACCTACGTGCCCACGCCGGAGTCGGCACGGATCGTCGACCTGCGTCGCCAACTCGACGCGTTGACGGCGGGCGCGGTTCGGATCGGCGGACTCAGTGAAAGTGGCGAACGAGTAAGCGCCAGCTTGAGCGCCTCGCGGTCCGAAGAAGTAGTCGCCTTTGAAGACCGCCTGCGCGAAGCGGGCCTCGCCTACGACGTGACCCGCGCCCCGATCTGGTCAGGCAACGAATACAGCATGGAGTTTCTGTTTCCACCCACAGCAAGTGCCGGACCGGGCAACTGGCATCCCAGCGTATTCCGCGTCGCCCACGAACTCGAACGTTTGCAGCACCCGATGGTCAGCGTGAGCAAGGTCACCAACGAGGGCGACAGCTACCTCGCCGCGCTGGACGTGATCGGTACGGAATCTGTCGATACGATTCTCAAACGCCTGCACGCCAACACCACGATGTTCAGCGCAATCGATGTGCTCGACGACACCCCGCAGGCAGACCGGCGCAACCTACGGTTGCTGCGCCTGCGGGTGCGCATCGACTGACACCCTCGACCTGCAATCAGAAGAAAGGACCTGCAAGCATGACGACGCCGTCGGATCCAGTCTGCACTTGGAACGCCAATACCATCGCGCGCCTAAACGCCCGTTTCGATGTGCAGCACGATGACGATATCGGCATCGAAGACTGGCCCGCGGCTATGGCCGATCCAGCACTGGTCGATGCAGCACTCGAGGCTTACGACAGCGCGGAAGCGGGCGCGGACACGCGCGCACTGATCGTTGAACTGCTGCTCAACACATTCGAGTTTTGCTCGATCCAGCTCGACGGCAACCCCGACTGGAGGCGCACCCTGGACCGCCTCGAACGCGACTTCGCCCAACACGCAGCAAGCATTCGCCGCTGGGCAGAGCCCGAAGATGAAGAGCCGTGGCTGATCAGCGGTGCGATGCAGGAGTTGATGGGGCGGAAGGGTTCGCGCGGCTAACGCCTTCTCATCGGATCGCGTAGGGCGGGCCTTGGCGCCTGGGCCCGCTGGGTTGAGTTCATCTGGGTCTGGGTGGCGGGCCAAGGCCCGCCCTACGCGATCGACGCTTTCTTGCAAACTCGGTGGCGAGTTTCTGAGCGGTGACGAGGCCGTCTCAAGTCACGACGTTGATCGCCACACGCCTTTTTTGCCTCCGGTCCATCCACCCCTGCTGCTACCCTTTGCACCCTCTTAAGCCGACGTCTTGCCGATGCATCCGCTCACTCGTTTGCTTGGCTACGGCCGGCCGTTTCGTAGGCGCGCGATTCGCGCGTCGATTTATTCCTCGCTGAACAAGTTCTTTGACGTGTTGCCGGAGATCCTGATCGGGGTCGCGGTGGATGTGGTGGTGAATCGAACCGATTCGTTTGTGGCGCGGATGGGGATTGCCGACCCTGTCGATCAGTTGTGGTTTCTGGCCGGGCTGACGGCGGTGGTGTGGGCGCTGGAATCGCTGTTCGAGTATCTGTATTCACTGGACTGGCGGACGCTGGCGCAGGACCTGCAACACAGCCTGCGACAGGCCGCCTACAGCCATGTGCAGCAGCTCGATCCGAGCACGTTGGAGCGGGCGCGCAGTGGTCGCTTGATGGCGATCTTGAACGAGGACGTCAACCAGATCGAACGCTTCGTCAACGGCGGTGCGAATTCGCTGATTCAAGTCGCGTGGTCGTCGCTGCTTGTGGGCGCGGTGTTCTTTGTGCTGACCGCCAAGCTCGCGGTGCTGGCGATCCTGCCGGTGCCCTTGATCCTGTTCGGCGCGTTCTGGTTTCAGCAGCGGTTGGAGCCTCGCTATGCGGCTGCACGCGAGGCGGCGGCCGGTGTCTCGCAGCGACTATCAAACAACCTGCTCGGCATGCCGACCATTCAGGCCTACACCGCCGAAGCGTTCGAGGCCGATCATCTGGCTGCCGCCTCGGACGCGTTTCGGCAACGCAATGCGGAAGCCATTCGCTATTCGGCGGCAATCACGCCGGTCATCCGCTTGGCCATCCTCGCCGGCTTCATCGCCACCCTGCTTTACGGCGGATTGTTGACCTTGCGTGGCGAGTTGGGTGTCGGCAGCTATTCGGCCTTGGTATATTTGACCCAGCGCTTGCTGTGGCCGCTCACCCACTTGGCCGAACTGACCGACTTGTATCAGCGCGCGATGACTTCGGTGGAGCGCGTGTTCGGCTTGCTGGATACGCCGGTCGCGCATCCACCGGCTACGGCCACGCTGCCCGCTACGCTGCAGGGCGAGCTCGCGTTCGAGGATGTTGATCTGCACTACGACGGTCGCCCCGCACTGGCCGGAATCAGCTTCGCGGTGCCAGCTGGCCAGACCGTGGCCTTGGTCGGCGTGACTGGCGGCGGCAAGTCCAGCTTGCTCAAACTGCTGCTGCGGTTTGCCTCCCCCACCAGCGGCTGCGTGCGCTTTGATGGCATTGATATCGCCGCACTGGATCCTGCTGAATTGCGACGCGCCATCGGCTACGTCGCGCAGGACACGTTCCTCACCGACGGCAGCCTGCTCGACAACATTGCCTACGGTGATCCGCGTCCTGATCGAGCCCGCGCGCAGCAAGCGGCCACCGATGCCGAGGCCAGCGACTTCATCGATGCCTTGCCGGATGGCATCAACAGTCAAGTGGGCGAACGCGGGCTGACGCTGTCCGGCGGCCAGCGCCAACGCATTGCTCTGGCGCGCGCGCTGTATCGCGATCCCAAAGTGCTGGTGTTGGATGAAGCAACCTCGGCGGTCGACAACGAAACCGAAGCCGCCATCGCCCATTCACTCAGTCGCGCGGCGCAGGGCCGCAGCGTGCTGGTGGTCGCCCATCGACTCTCCACCGTGCGCCACGCCGACTGCATTCATGTATTGGACGCGGGGCGGATTGTGGAATCGGGAAGTCATGCCGAGCTGCTGGCCAAAGCCGGCGTGTATGCGGGATTGTGGAAACTGCAAACTGGCGAATTGGCAAGCGACCGGACGTGAGCCGGTAGCCCGGATGCAGGCCGCAGGCCGGAATTCGGGACGGAGTCGAGACCGCGATGCGATGGGGTGGGAGGTGAACCTTCCCGGATTCCGCTGCGCTGCATCCGGGCTAAAGTGGCGATAGCCAGAGGCTCACCAGACCGAACGGTCTGGTCGCGCTGTTTAGCCCCGCAATCCAGTACGGCGCGCGCTCCTGCGAATTCCCGTAATGCCAATCCCGACGGAGACCCCATGTCCGCAGCTACCAACCAAATCCTCATCGAACGCTTCTACACCGCATTCGCGGCACTCGATGCTGGCACCATGCAGGCCAGCTACGCCCCCAACGCAACCTTTTCTGACCCGGCGTTTTCACTGCAAGGCCGCGAGAACATAGGCGGCATGTGGCGCATGTTGTGCTCGATAACCCGCAGCAAGGGAATGGATGCGTGGAAGCTCGAAGCTAGCAGAATTTCCGCCGATGAAAGTCGAGGTCGTGCGCACTGGGAACCGCGCTATCGCTTCAGCGCCACCGGCCGGCTGGTGCACAACATTGTCGACGCACAGTTCGTGTTTCAAGACGGCCTGATCGTGAGCCACGTCGACCATTTCGATTTCTATCGCTGGTCGCGGCAAGCCTTGGGCCCGGCCGGGCTTCTGTTGGGCTGGACACCGTTTCTTCGCAATAAAGTACGTGCGCAAGCCCAAGCCAATCTGAGCGCTTTTCTCGCTAAAGGGAGTTGAGCAGGCGACCGTATGCCACGCATAAGCATGGCGAGCAGCCGGTCGGGCTTGGCTGGCCGAGCGGCTAGGCAGCGGGTCGCGCCGCTTCTACAGCAACGAAGATGCCATGCATGTCTGCAGGCACTACCTACCTCGTCAATTTGCGTCCTCCATAGCCTCCCGTTGCAGCCGCTCGCGCAAGCCACGCTCGGCGGTCTCAGCCAAGCGCCGACACGCATCCACATCCTGCAATCGGTCTTCGGCGTGGCGCCGAAACAGGTCGACCGCCTGCGGATGGGTGGAGATGGCGATATCACACGGCAGTTCGGCGACGCGGGCGATGCTCGCGCGTAAGTCCGCGATCACGAGCGGGTGATCCAGGAACCGATAGTCGTCCGTGCTGACCGCACTCAGGCTGTCGACGTAAACCACATCAAGGCAATCGCCGTTGGCATCGCAGGCCGGCCAGGTCCAGGTGGTTCCGCCGGGCGTGTGACCGGGCGTGTAGTGCGCAGTGATGCTCAGTTGTCCCAGCCGCAGGGTCTGCTGGTCAGCCACCACCTGCACATCGGCGATCTTGGGAAATTGATTGAAGGCGCCGAAGCCAGCCTGCGGATCTTCCGGTGCCGCATCCCCCGCTTGCAGGGCTTGGGCGCCGCGACGGCTGGCGATCACGGTCGCACCACTCCACCGCTGCAAGGCGGCAATGCCGCCCGCGTGATCAAAATGCGCATGCGAGTTGAGGATCCAGCGCAGCTCGGCCAGATCAAAGCCGAGTTGCCGAATATGGGTCGCGATCTGCGCTGCCGATTGCGGCAAACCCGCGTCGATCAACAGCAAGCCACTACCGGTGTCGATCAGCACCGCCGCCAGTCCGCCCGGCCCCACGTACCACGTGTTCGCGGCCACCAGAAACGGCTCGCGCGGTGCGTTCCACTCGGCGCAGCTGGAGCAGACCTTCGGCTCGATGTCGCTATGGGTGTCGATTACTTCGGCACTGACTGGCAGCGTAGCCAAGGTAAGTGCCATCGAAAGAACGCCGAACTTGGGCATGCATGATCTCCGTGAGTAAGCGAGCTAGCCTACTCACGAGGAACGGCGAGTCGATGATCAGTTCGGCCGTTTTGCAGGCAGTCGCCGTCAATGTTGCACTCGCCCCTCAGCTGCCCTGCGCTGCGACAGCAGGTTGAAGCGCCGCAATCTCATCAATGCGCACACTCGCACCATCGGCCAAGCGCTCGCCACCGCGCACCACTAGGCGGTCGCCAGAGGCAATGTTGCCCGTCACTTCCACCCACTCGCCTTGGCTACCACCGGTCTTGACCAGCACGCGCTCAGCGATGAGTTCGGCGCTGATCCGCACCACATACGTCTCGTTGGCGCGCAGCAGCAGCGCGTCACGCGGCACCGCGATCACTTCGCGCGGTGCCGCGCTGGGCAGGCCGACTTGCAAGGCCGAGCCAATCGCCCACTGCGATGAATCCAGTTCGATACGCAGCTCGATCTGCCGTGAGCTCTCATCGCCCACCGGTACCACCGCGCGCACTTTCTGCACGGTCTCATTGCTGCCCTCGCGCAGGCTCAAGCTCATGCCGGGTGCCAGCCCAGCAGCCAGATTCACCGGCGCTTGCGCGCGCACTTCGAGGCGCTGCGTATTGACTAACCGCGCCACCGCGGTGCCGGTGGCCAGGTATTCGCCCACTTGGATAAAGCGCTCGGCGACCATGCCATCAAACGGAGCCCGTACCGTGCTGTTTTGCAAGCGCTGGCGGGATTGTTCGACGCTGACGGAGGCGCGCTGCAAATCCTGCTCCAGCACCCGCCGTTGCGAGCGCGCCTCGTCCAACTGCGCGCCGGCGATACTGGCTTTCTCCACCAGCTGGCCGAGGCGCTTTTCCTGTGAATGCGCATAGTCGAGTTGCGCCTGGATGCGCGCGACATCGGATTGTGCTTGGCGAATCTGTAGACGCAGCATGCGGTCGTCCAAGCGCGCCAAGGGTTCGCCCTTGCGCAGTTGTGTGCCCACTTCTGCCACGGAGATCACACGGCCTTCCTGTTCGCTGGCGACGCGCGCGTCTTCGCGGCTGACGACGTTGCCGGGTGCCCACAACAGGGGTGCGAATTGGGCGGTCTGCGCGGCCATTACGCCCACCGGTGACGCCGGCACAGCGGGCACCGCGGCAACCGCCGGCTCGTCTTGCGCGTGGACACTGAGCACCGCAGCCATGGATGTCGCCAAGCCAATGGCAACGGCGAGGCTGAGTTTGCGGGTGGTGGCGTTCATTTCAGACTCCTAAATAATTCGAATGCAAGCGGTGGCAGTGGCTGTTGATTGCCTGTGAAACGTCAATCCTTCGACCGTCATTCCCGCGCAGGCGGGAATCCAGCTGCCGGGTAGCTCGGTGCAAGTTCCAACGGCACTGGATCCCCGCCTGCGCGGGGATGACGGGTATTGAAGGGTTGCCGCTCGCGACCCAAGTTCAATCGCAACAACGCCGGAATCAGCACCAAAGTGAACAGCAAACTCAATCCCACGCCGCCGACGGTCACGGCCGCCAAGCCGCGATGAATCACGCTGCCGGCACCGGGATTGACCACCATCGGCAGCGCGCCGACGACGCCAGTGAGCGCGCCGATCAAGATCGGCCGCAGGCGCTGATTCAAAGCCTGCTCAACCGCGCGCGTGAGGTCCAACCCCTCTTCCTGCGCGGTGCGAGTTTGCGACACCAGCAGGATGGCGTTGTTGATGACCATGCCCAGCAGCATGATGAAGCCGATCATCGACAACAGATCCAGTGACTGCGGGCCGAACAGCCCCAAGGCGCGCAGGCCCAACACGCCGCCGAACACCGCCATCGGCAAGGTCAGCATGACGAAGGCGCTGTCCTTGAGCGACTTGAAGATCGCCGCCATCAGCATGAACAACACCAGCAAGGCGAGCACGAAGTTTTGCCGCATGCCACCGATCACTTCCTGCAGGCGATCCGCACTGCCCGACACCTGCACGCCGGCATCTGCAGGTAGCCAGCCGCGCAAGGCGGGAACGACGTCGGTTTCGACGATGGCGAGGGCTTCTTCCAAAGCCATCGCCGCGGGCGGATCGACGGTCAAAGTGACCGTGCGCCGCCGGTCGACACGACGCAGCTGATTGGGCGTGAGCGTGGTCTGCATGCTGACCAATTCACCCAGTGGCAGCACACCCGCCTGCGGGGTAGCAATCGGCATGCTGGCCAGTTGCTCGGGCGTATCCCAGCCGGCAGCGCGCAGGATGATCGGCAGCCGCTGATCGCCATCAAAATGCTCGCCCAACCAGATGCCATCGCCCAAGGTGCGCACGATGTTGCCCACATCCGGGCGATTCCAACCCACCTCCGCCAAGCGTCGATCATTAGCGGTGAGTCGTAACTCCGGCGAGGTGGCATCCGCGCTGGGAAACGCCTGTACGTTGGCGCCGGCAAACTTCTCTTCCAGCAATTTCCGGCCTTGCTCTGCCGCACTGTTCAAGGCCTCGACGTCGCCGGCTTGCAAATGAATCTGAATCGCACGCGTCGAGCCGCCGAACGCACCGAATAGCTCGCCTTCAGTAGTGAAGGCGCGGGTATCCGGAAAGCCTACCGTGATCTCGTCGCGGACGATGCGCTCCAGTTCGCCGATCTGACTCTCATCGACGACCCGCGCGCCCAAGGTGCCGCCGCCCGGCCACAGCAACAGATACCAATTCTTTAGTTGCGGCGACTTGCTGCCATCCATGTAAGGCTGCATGCGCTCGCGCACCGTCTGCGCGATTTCGCGATCCACTTGGGCCGGGCTCATGCCGGGTGGGAAGCTGAAAAACGTATCGATCGCGGCGCGTTTGACCGGCGGCAAGTAGTCGAGCCGGGGCACCATTGTGTAGGCCAACACCGTCGGCAACACCACCAGTCCAACGATCCAGCCCAATTGCTTGGATTGTGAATCGGTCCAACGGAGGATGGCGCGGGTGGCGCGCGGATAGCCTTGGTGATCGTTGGACTTTAGTTTCTTGGCCTGCAACCAACCGGCGGATGCGGCCGGCAACACGGTGATCGCGATCAGCATCGAAATGGCCACCGCAATCGAAATTGTCAAGGCCAGATCGGCAAACAATTGGCCTTCGACGTCGCCCATAAAGATGACTGGCGCAAACACCGCAATGGTGGTCAAGGTCGAGGCCAGCAAGGCGCTGGCGACTTGCTTGGTGCCGAGGCTCGCAGCCTCATGTGGCAGCTTGCCGGACTCGCGCAAGCGGACGATGTTCTCTGCCACCACGACAGCCGCATCCATCACCATGCCGACCGCAAAGGCGAGGCCGGCAAGCGAAATCACGTTGAGGCTGCGACCGACCAGATCCAGCACGATGAAGGTCGCCAGCAGCGAAATCGGAATCGCGGTGGCGATCAACAGCGTCGCCCGGCGATCACGCAAGAACCACCATAAACAACCTACCGCCAGCAGCACGCCAGCAAACAAATTTCCCGAAAGTAGATTGATGGCGCGATTGATGAACAGGGACGAATCGAAGCTCTGCTCGATGCCTAGCCCGTGCTCGGCCAACAGGCCAGTGCGCATTGCAGCGACTTCCGCCTTGACCGCATTCAAGGTCGCCAGCACGTTGGCGCCGCTCTCGCGATCAATACGCAGACCAATCGCCGGATTGCCGTTCTGATAAGCAAAAAACTGCCGCTCAGGTGGCTTGACGCTGATTGTCGCGACATCGCCCAGGCGCACCGGACTGCCATCACGCCACGCCAGAATGAGCTGGCCCAGATCCTCGGGCGCGTAGCGGCCGGCGAAGCGCAAGGTGTACTGCCGACGTCCCGACTCGAAAAACCCGCCGGACACATCGGTGGCGCGCGCGGCTTGAGTCACCAATTGCGGAATCATCACCCCAAATGCTGCTGCCTTCTGCAGGTCAAGCGCGATGTTGAGCTCGTCCGGCGGCCCGCCATTGACCTCGACCCCGGCAACACCGGGCACCGCTTCGATCCGCGGCACCACCCGCTCTTCCACAAGACGTCGAAAGTCTTCAATCGAACCGGCCGTGGTCGGCAGCTTCTGCACGAAAAACCAGCTGAGCGCGGTATTGGCCTCGTCGGCCGACAACTGCACCACCGGCGGATCCGCATCCGCTGGCAGCGGCGGCACCCGATTCAGGCGCCCGAGCACATCGACCAACATCGCCCGCATGTCGGTACCGACCGCAAAGGTGAGATTGATGAAACTGCCGCCCTGGCCCGCATTGCCATCCATCTGCGCCAGACCCGGCAAGCCCTGCAGCACGCTTTCCTGCGGCTCCAGAATCTCCGACTCGATTTCTTGCGGCGAGGCGGCACGCCAACCGGTCTGGATAGACATCTGCGGCCGCTCGATGTCCGGAAACAACTGCAACGGCAGCTGCCACAGACTGAGCAGACCAAACAGACAGACCAAGGCCACGACGACCGCCACGGCGGCTGGGTTTTTCAGTGATCCATCGATCAGCGACATGACGATCCTTAGGGCTGGCGACGACGACTACTGTGGGCCGGTCGTGTCTTGCTCAGATGCGCCAAAGGTCACTTTAGTTACGCGCCCTGCGCCCAAGTGAGGGTGGATTGCGATGGGGCGTGGGGCGGTTGGGTTTGCTTGGCTGAATTGTGGTCTGTTGGCGCGGCGTCTTCGTTCCGAAGGAGTCCGGTCTAGCCGGCGCTGCTTCCGCCCGATTCCTCCACCATCAAACCTACTAACGTCCCGACTAGCGCCGCGATTGCTTTCTCTTTGCTGGCAGCGGGGCCACTTCAGGGGGCTCATTGGCGGCCACGTGCATGACCAACGGAATCGACGCGACCATGAGTTCAGACACCAGTTTCGCCAACATATAGCCAATTGCCCAAGCATGGGCTTCGGTTTGAATCAGTTGCTCGATCAGCATGAAACCCGATACAGCGCCGGCGAGCATGCATGCCGCCGCCAACGCCGAGGTGCGCGGCGCGCGTTTGGCCCGCAACACGATCCACTCGAGCAGCTTGAAGCCGCCAATGACCACCACGAAGAACGGCATCGCGAAGGGAATGCCGCCAAAAATCAGGGTCAACAGACGCGCCATCGCGTCGTGACCCAACGATGCCATGAACGGCGGACCGACACGCTTGTAGCGCTGCCAATCAGCAACCATGGGGAAGATCGCCAGAACCAGCGTAAGCGCCAGCGCATAGGCGACGCCCGAGTCCAGCCACACCGGCGATTGCTGAAAGTAGCTGAGCATTTCCGGCCAACCATGGATAAACAGCAAGGTCATGCCATAGGCACCACTGCACCAGATCAGTAGAAAAGCCAGCACTGGCAGCACCTGACTCCACGGCTTCGGCTGATCGATCCAGTCACGACGCGGAATCGGTAGCGCCGAGAGGCGTGCCAGCACGGTCAACATCACCGTCTCGATCACCACAATCAAAATCAGGCCAGGGCCGGTCAGACGACCCTGCAACATCAGCCAAAGCAGATAGCCATTGCTGGCCAACACCGGCAACAGACTCAGGCCAAAGGCGAACGGTCCGTGGAAGGGGAACTGTTTGAGGTAGGCCAGCGCATCGGCCCGGGTCAAAGTATCGGTTTTCGCCGTCGTGTTCTTTCCCATCGGGTCGCCATGGCCCAAGCAAGGTTGGTTGTTTCGGCTCCTCTCTCCCTCCCCGATGTTCGGGGGCGATGCCCTGCGGCCTGCGGGCGCCGCCCGCGCAGGGCTGCGCGCACATTGTGCCGGACGGGCTGGGGAGGGGTTAGGAAGTACTTAGCTACTAACGGAAAGGGCGGCTCAAACTTTCAAGATGCCGAGCGGCAAGTCGCCCTGTCCGTTGGTACAAGTTTGCCAGTCTCGGCGTGCCGGTACAGTCTGACCTTCATTCATCCGCCTGGGGAGGACGCGATGCATCGTTTACTGCAAGTGCTGGGGCTGGCGAGTCTGTTTGTTGCCGCGACCGTACAAGGCCAATGCCGCGATGCGGTGGTGCTGGTGCACGGCAATGCCGGCAAGCCCGCCGACTTCGACAACACCTACATCGAACTGCGCGCGCGTGGCATTGCCGCCAGTCAGATTTTTCGACCCGACTGGGGCAGCAAGACCTGTCCGGCCTGCAATGATCACAGCGGCAGCGAAGAGATGCCGGTGATCAACGCCATGGTCAACGCCTTGGCAGCTTCATGCAGCGGCAAGATTGATGTCATTGGCCATTCGATGGGTGCCACCTTGGCGGCGCGTGAGATCGACAAGAATGGTCTGAGGCCGCAGGTCGATGCCTTCGTTGGCATCGCTGGTGCCTTCCGCGGCCTGCGCAGCTGCGGCACATATCCATTCAATGTGATCACCAGCACCTGCGGTTACTGGGGCCTGTCCATCAGTAGTCCTTTGCTCAATGGCTTGGCCGGCAAGCGCTTCGGCAATCGAGTCTACTCACTGAAGTCCTATTCGGATCAAATCATCTGCGCGACCGGCGTGTGCACGGTGGGCGGCATCCATTCTTCGTCGATCTGGAACGAGAACGCTAGCTACACCTACGTCACCGGGCACTTTGGTTTGTTGACGGGAACAGCCGTCAAGCAGGCAGATCTGATCCAGTAGCGCGGCCGGCGCCCGGCCACGCGCGCATCGGCGAAGCGTGCCCGAGCGCTGCTTGGAGTGAAAACTGCTCAGCCGTGCAAGACGCGATCGCGCACCCATGCCGGGAAGGCGCTGGCCTCCATCGGCCGAGCGATGAAGTAGCCCTGCGCAATATCACAACCCACGCGCCGCAACAGATTCCAGTCTTCCTGCGTCTCCGCGCCTTCCGCCACTGATGTGATGCGCAGCTTGCGGGCCATCTCCAGACTCGATTCGAGTATGAGTCGACTCGACTCATGCTGATTGGCGTGCATCACGAAGGACTGGTCGATCTTGAGTTCGCTGAAGGGAATGCGGGTCAATTGCTGCATGGACGAGTAACCGGTGCCGTAGTCGTCGATGGATAGTCCAAAGCCCTTCATGCGCAGGCGGGCGAGGTTTTCCAACACGCGGCCGACTTCGGTCATGGCTGCGGACTCGGTGACTTCGAGAATGATGTGCTGGGGGTCCAAGCCTTGGTTTCTGACTTGCCAGGTGATGGCATCCGCAATCGATACATCGCCCAACAATTTCACCGACAAGTTCACTGACAGATTGATGTCGAGCCCGGCGGCGCGCCAGATCCGACAATGCGCCGCGCTCTTGGCCAACATGATCCAAGTCAGCTCGCCGATCCGATCACGCGACTCCAGCAGGTCGATGAAGGCGTGCGGGGCGACGACGCCGTGCAGCGGATGACGCCAACGCGCCAAGGCTTCGGCACCACAGACCCGCCCGCTAACCAGTTCGATCTTAGGCTGGAAATAGGGTTCAAATTCGTCGTTTTCCAAGCCACGCAAGACATCTTGCAAGCTGTAGCTGGAAACTTCCGCCTTGTCGCGCGGTGTGCCATGTTTGTTCGGATAGTGCAGCTCGATCAACTCACCAAGACGCTGCCTCGAAGCAGGCTTTTCGATGGTGCCCAACAGCCGCACCCCATACGCCGCACACATGGTTTCGATTGAATCCAGCAAGGCGCGGCTAAGGCTGCTGGTGATGATGATCGACGAGCCCACCTGTGCTTGCGCCAATGAGCGGATCAGCGCCATGCCGTCCATGTCGGGCATGTCGATGTCAGTGACGATGAGATCGAACGGGTGCTCAAGCTCCTGACTGATCTCAATGGCGGCACGGCCGTTGGCTGCTTCGCAAACGCCCTTGGCACCCAAGGATTCGAGCATCTGGACCAGCATCGCCCGTTGAAACTCATGGTCTTCGGCGACCAGAAACAGCAGACCTTGGGCCGGTTGCATGGCGTCGGCTAGGCCGCACACAGGCATTGACTCGAGAATGTCGGTGTCGCCCGCGGACTCAGGTGGCAAGGTGATTGAGGTAATCATTGAGACGTTTGAGTTCTGAGTGAAGGCGCGGGAGCAGGGCGGAAACTTGCACTGCGTCATAACTGTGTCCGGCCGCTTCAAGTTCGGCGCAGATCTGCGCGAAGCCAGTTGCACCCACCAGCCGACTCGCACCCTTGATGCGATGTGCGGCATGCACGGTCGCCGCCGCGTCCGCCGCCGCGATGGCCTGCAACAAGCTGCTGACGTCCTGTGCATTCACCCGTTGGAACAGCGCCAAGGCACGCCGATTGGCCGCCGCATCGCCGCCAGTCAGCCGCTGCAAGACGCTGCCATCCAGCACGCTGTGATCGACGGCGCCTGGATTGCGGTCGTACTGCACTGGCGGACTGAAAGCTGCGTGCGTGGTCGCATTGACGACAGCGCCAGCCGGCGTCGGGTGACGCTCTGCGGTGGGCAGCCAATGCTCGATCAGGCGACGCAAGGCGTTCAAATCGGTCGGCTTTTCCAAGCGATCGTCCATGCCAGCAGCGCTGCACAGTTCGACTTCACCCATTTGCTCGCTGGCGGTGAAGGCGATGATCGGCAGGCGCGGCAACCCGCGCGCGGTCTCCGCCGATCGCACTTGCCGGCTCAAGTCATAGCCGTTTAGCACCGGCATGTTGCAGTCGGTAATCAACAGACTGTAGTGACGCCGCTGCATCGCCAGCAACGCTTGCTGACCGTGCTCGGCGGTGTCCGCGGGATAGCCCAATACCCGCAATTGGCGTTGCAGCACCACCCGATTGATCAAGTGATCGTCGACGATCAGTACCGCGCGGTGGTCAGGTGCCGCGGGCGGATCCGGCAAGGCGGCAGTCACGCCAAACGCCAGTGGTGCGCTAGTGGTAGGCGGCATGCTTGCGACTGAATACATGGCGGCGTGGTCCATCAAGAGAAGGTCGCCAACGCCACGAATGACCCGTGGCACCGGATAGCAGGAGCCAATTCGCAGACTCGTTCTGACTAAAGGTGTCGCGACAGCGACAGAGTTCGCACCCCTAGAAGCAACGGGCTTGGGGCGAGAGTTATGAGCCGTTCATTCAGCAGCGTCGATTGACGATCAGGGATGCTCGGCTTGGGTATTAACGGCTGCAATCATTCCATTGAAGTCGCTCGCCATCTTTTGACCGGATGCGTTGTTTTGTCCGGTATGAGGCGAAGCACAGTGCCGACTAAGCGGCAATCGATGACCTGATGTCGTCAAGCGTCGGGCTTATGAATCGTGCGAGCCTTCGAACGCACTTCGGTCAGCGGCAATGATGGTTTGCCGCGGAGCGGCAGCCAAAGCAGGAAAACGGGAGGATAAGGCGCATACACCAAGGTGCGTTGCCGGAATAGCACGTGCAGCAAGGCCGCTGCATTGCCAAACAGACAGTAAGCGCAGACCCAAACGGCTCACCAGCGTGCCACGGGAATAGGCGGAACCCAGCCGAGCAAGGGCGCAACCAAGCCAAACAGCGGCGAATACGAAACGTCCGTCAAGTGAGGCAACGGGCCGCGCATGTCAGCGGGATCGAGCGAAGACTTCAATCGTGTCGCCGCCAAGGGACCAAACCAGTCAGACTTTTTGATAGATATCCGAACCGGCATTGCGAAAATCTTCCGCTTTCTCGGCCATGCCTTGCTCCAAGGCGGCTTGCTCGGATACGCCTTGCTGGGCGGCGTAGTCGCGCACGTCTTGGGTGATCTTCATCGAGCAGAAGTTGGGCCCGCACATCGAACAGAAATGGGCGGTCTTGTGCGCGTCTTTTGGCAACGTCTCGTCGTGGAATTCCTTGGCTTTTTCCGGGTCCAGACCGAGGTTGAATTGGTCCTGCCAGCGGAATTCAAAACGCGCCTTGGACAGGGCGTTGTCGCGGGCTTGCGCGGCTGGGTGGCCCTTGGCGAGGTCGGCCGCGTGGGCAGCAATCTTGTAGGTAATGATGCCGTCGCGCACGTCCTGTTTGTTGGGCAGGCCGAGGTGCTCCTTCGGCGTGACGTAGCAGAGCATCGCTGTGCCAAACCAGCCGATCATGGCCGCACCAATGGCGCTGGTGATGTGGTCGTAGCCCGGCGCGATGTCGGTGGTCAGCGGTCCAAGGGTGTAGAACGGCGCTTCGCCGCACTCGCGCAGCTGCTTGTCCATGTTCTCCTTGATCAACTGCATCGGCACGTGGCCGGGGCCTTCGATCATGGTCTGGATGTCGTGTTTCCAGGCGATCTTGGTCAGCTCGCCCAGCGTTTCCAACTCCGCAAACTGGGCGGCATCGTTGGCATCGGCAATCGAGCCCGGCCGCAGTCCATCGCCCAATGAGAAGGCCACGTCGTAGGCCTTCATGATGTCGCAGATGTCTTCAAAGTGGGTGTAGAGAAAGCTCTCTTTGTGGTGCGACAAACACCACTTGGCCATGATAGAACCGCCGCGCGAAACGATGCCGGTGACGCGGCGTGCGGTGAGCGGGATGTAGGGCAAACGTACGCCGGCGTGGATGGTGAAGTAGTCGACGCCTTGCTCGGCTTGCTCGATCAGGGTGTCCCGGAAAATTTCCCAGGTCAGCTCTTCAGCGCGGCCATCGACTTTCTCCAGCGCCTGATAAATCGGCACCGTGCCGATGGGCACCGGTGAGTTGCGCAGGATCCATTCGCGGGTTTCGTGGATGTGCTTGCCGGTCGACAAGTCCATCACCGTGTCGGCACCCCAGCGGATCGACCACACCATCTTCTCGACTTCTTCGGCAATCGAACTGGTGACCGCCGAATTGCCGATATTGGCGTTGATTTTCACCAAGAAATTGCGGCCGATGATCATCGGCTCGGATTCGGGGTGATTGATGTTGTTGGGGATGATGGCGCGGCCGCGGGCGACCTCACTGCGGACGAATTCCGGGGTCATCAAGCCGGGCAGGCTGGCACCAAAATCCTCGCCGACATGCCGACGCAACAAATGCGCCTCGGTGATCTCCTGCATGCGCTGGTTTTCACGAATCGCGATGTATTCCATCTCCGGCGTGATGATGCCGCGCTTGGCGTAATACATCTGCGAGACATTGGCGCCGGCCTTGCCGCGCAGCGGGGCACGATGACCGGGGAAACGGACGTGGGCCAGGCGCGGGTCGTTGGCGCGTTTGTTGCCAAACAGCGAACTCAGGCCAGGCAAGGTCTCGACGTCGCCGCGCTCCCTGATCCACTCAGCGCGCAGCGGCGGCAAGCCCGCGGTCAGATCAATCTGCGCGTCGGCATCGGTGTAAGCACCTGAGGTGTCGTAGATGCTGAAGGGCGCGTTCTTCTCTGCGCCGAGGCTAGTGGGCGTGTCGGCAAGCGCGACCTCGCGCATTGGCACCTGGATATCCGCGCGCGAACCACGCACATACACCTTGCTCGACCCAGCGATTGGCCGCGTCACATCATCGGACAGCGCGGACGTCAGGCGAATCAAGTCAGAAGGTTGTGCATTCATGGGTGGACCTTTGCAGTGGACGAAAGCGGCGAGAAGTTCGCGGCTCATTCTAAAGCGTGCGCAGCACTCAACGCCGAGCGTCGTTGCAGCGGGTTGTTGCTGTCGTGTCCGTCAGAAGCTATTCAGCGCCATCGGCTCAGTCTGAGAGTCCATACGCGGGTCACGTCATTTAGCCCTGATTGGGTAATTGGGGTGGCTGGCGCGGGCCGGTCGCCGGCAAAGCATCGCTACAGTGTTCCTCGATCAGTTCAAGGAGAAACCGATGAAGACCGCCTCAACGCATCGATGGTCGTTGCTCACTTCGGCGCTGCTGTTGGTGGCAGCCAGCACGCAGGCGTCGGCTGACAATAGCTGTGCACGTGTCAGCACTTTTGATGTGGCCGCGCGCAGCGACAACTTGTTTCAAGCGGTATTGATTTCGGTCGACGGCGAACTGCCCGGCCCGACCCACGCCGATTCGTGGCGCATCGAACCCGGCACGCATACGCTCTCGGTTGCCGAGGCCATCGATTCCAATCGCTTCTCAGCGATCAGCAATCGCGCTCGCGATGGCAGCCAAGGCAATCGCTACAAAGAACTCACCCTCGTCGCCGAAGCCGGCATGACGTATCGCTTGGCCGCGCGCTTCTATCCTGACAAAGGCAATGAAGTTCGCAGCGGCGGGCATTGGGAGCCGGTGATCTGGAAGACGTCGGCGGAGGCCTGCGGCTAGGGCGGTAGCACACGCAACTGCACAGCAATCATCAGTGGCCCTAGCCCGGATGCAGCGCAGCGGAATCCGCGGCCGCTCAGCACACGCCAATCCCCGGATTCCGCTGCGCTGCATCCGGGCTACCGCTGAATCGGCTCGCCCTTAAGACCGCTCGCGAGCCGTCCCAGCGTTACGCCAAACCCGCATACAAGGTTTGCACATCGTCATCTTCATCGATCGCTTGCAGGAAGGCTTCCACTTCTTCGCGTTCGGCGGCACCCAGACTGACTGGGGTTTTCGGGCGATAGCCCAGATAAGCCTTCTGCACTTCAAAACCGAAATCCGGCAAGCGCTTCTGCACCGCGTCAAGGTCGCTAGGCGCGGTCAGAAACAGCACGCCGGACTCTTCGACGCTGAAGTCGTCGGCACCCGATTCAATCGCCGCAAGTTCCGGGTCGGCGTCGGCGGCACGCGCTTCGGCTTCGATCATGCCTAGGTAATCGAAATCCCAGGACACCGAGCCGGTACTGCCAAGTTGGCCCTTACGAAACAACACGCGAATGTTGGAAACCGTGCGGTTCAAATTGTCGGTCAAGCATTCCACGATCACCGGTACCCGATGCGGGGCGAAGCCTTCGTAGGTTAGCTTTTCGTAGTCGGCGCCGCCTTCCAACAAGCCGGCTCCTTTCTTGATGGCGCGTTCCAGCGTCTCGCGCGGCATCGAGGCTTTGCGCGCTTGCTCGACCGCCAAGCGTAGGCGCGAGTTCATCGCCGGATCGCTGCCACCACGCGCGGCTACCGTAATTTCGCGGACCAGTTTGGTAAACACCAAGCCTCTGGCGCTGGCTGAGGTTTCCTTGATCTTGGTTTTCCACTGTGCGCCCATGGGCACCGCCTCTTGCTTGAATTAGCCGGGCATTCTAGCGGTACGGCACGGTCGTGAAAGCTCCGAGTTCGCCGCATCCATCGATGGTGCTGACCTCCGAATCGACGCGGAGTCGCGTGGCACCATCAACATGGATTCCGGCGCGAACGTAGGCCGGCCTGCCCTGAGCCTGTCGAAGGGCCGGAATGACGAGCGGTAATGACGAGTCGTAGCGAGGTTACCGCGG
>JANNWF010000192.1:0-8310 GCA_031408455.1 Pseudoxanthomonas sp.
CCACGCCGCAGCTCGACGGCCACGCGCTCGTCAAAGGAGCGCCGGTTGGCGATGCCAGTCAGCCCATCGCGCATGCTCATCTGCCGCAGTTCTTCGGTGCGCAGCTCCACTTTTTGCTCAAGGCTGTCGTACAGGCGGGCGTTGACCAAGGAGATCGCCGCCTGCGAGCTCAGTAGCTCCAGCGTCTGCTGGTGCCGGCTGGTGAAGGCGCTCTCCATCAGGTTGTTTTCCAGATAGACCAGCGCCACCAGTTTGCCTTGGGTATGCACCGGCAGGCAGAGCACCGATTTCGGCTGCCGCTGCTGCACGTAGGTGTTTTGGCCGAAGCGTGAATCGGCGGAGGGATTGTTGAGTAGCAGGGTGCTGCGGGTGAGCTGCACGTACTCGATGATTGCGGTGGGTAAGGCCGGGCGATCTCCGGCACACATCTCTGCCAACGGCCGGCTGACCAAGTGGCAGTCGAAGCGACGGTTGTCGGTCAGGCCACCAGCCGCCTCCACGATCAGCCGCTCGTCATCCATCAGGATGATGGCGCCGTGCTCCGCACCGGCGTTTTCAAGTAGCACTTCGAGCATCTTCGGCAGCAGCGAGTCGAGGTGGATCTCCTTGGCCAAGAACTGCGTGGTCTTCAGCAGCGAATGCAGATCGAGCAGGCCGGTATTTTCGGAAATACTCCGGTAGGACTGCGATTGCGATTTTGATTGCACCGATCCGGTGTGCTGCCGCTCCAGTGAGCGGAAGGAAACCTCCGGCCACTGGACTTCCAGCTGCCGGCATTTGATTTCGGCTCCCCAGCGCCGGTAGTGGTACCAAGCATCGCGAATGAAATTGCTGGACAGCTGCTTTTGCTTTCTGCTCAGCCAGAAGCGTGCATATAGCTCGTTCGCCAACGCCTCGCCGACCGTAAAGCCGGCGGCCGCGGCGGCATCGATGGCCTGCGCATACAGGTCAATCGCGGTGGCGTCGTCTCTGCGCACGCGCGCCAGTTCAGCATCGATGAGCAGCGCCTTGTGGCGGAAATTCGCTGCGCAGCCCGCAGCCCAGTCGCGAAAACGCGCGAGTTGCTGTTCGACCGTGGCCACGTTGGCAGCCAGTGCGTCGGCGTCCTGGAACTCCGATTTGAGCAGGCCGAGTGCGGTGTAGAAGCTCGCCTCGACCAGCGTGGGGCTATCAGGTAGGCACAGACCGACGACCGCCAGGTTGTCGGCGCACAGCCGCCACTGCCGGGCGTCGTCGAGCAAGTAGGCGTGGCGGGCCATCGCGCTGATGTGAAAGGCCAGCGGTATCGATGGCGTCGCGTAGTCACCCCGAAAGAAATCCGTCGAGCTGGTCTTGGCGGTATCGAAACTGTGGTCGCCGAGCGTATGCCCGCGCAGCGCCTGTATTGGCAACAGCACCCCATACAGCAGCATGGTCTCGGTACTGGTCTGGTGACTCTGCTGCAGGAATTTCAGGCCGCGCTCGCATTCTTGACTCAACGTGTCGAGCGCGGCGCCGTAGGCGAAGCGGTTCACCGCAGCCAGCAACACGCAGTAGCCGGCAGCCAAGGGGTTGATGCCCGACTGGCCGAACTCCGCGCCCTTGTCGAGAAAAGGCAGCGTGTCCTGCAACGACTCGCCCCAGTGCTGGTAAAAGGCGGAGAAGTACTGATAAACGGTCAAGCGGAAGTACTTGTTCTCGCGTTGCTCTGCCAAGGTCAGCGCCAGCTTGCCCATTTGATGGGTGGCTATGTACGGCCGTTTCATCGCCGACATGGCGGTCAAGTAAGCGACATAGGCAACTTGAGTGAGGTCGCACTGCCCGTGGCTCAGTGTGGTCTGCACCATGCGAGTGGCGTTGAGCACGAAGGTGTTGAAGGCGCCGACCTGATAAGCGGCATAGGAAATACCCAGATGCACCCGCATCGCAAGCAAGATCTCCGGCCGCTGCATCTCCGGCGCTGCCAGCAACTCGGTCTGGCTACGCTCGGCGAGTAGCTGCTCGGTGGCAGCAAACTCAGCCGGGAACAAGGGGGCAGCCTCCTCCTCACTGGCGGGAAACCCCCGGCCCAGCAGCTCCAAGGCATGGCGCATCACCGGCATCGAATCGGCGAAGCGGCCAGTGATGTTGTACTGGTCGACTTGCACCAGGCACAGCGTGACCTTGGCGATTGCGCCGGGCGCGCCGGCGATGCCTTCGGGATACAAGGCCTCAGCCTGCGTGAAGTTGCCGGCGAGATACTCGGCCTCCGCCAGTTCGCTATACAGCAGCAGCGTTTGTTCCGGATCGCGCTGCCAAGCACCCGCTTCGAGCAGGGCCTTGGCCTGACGCAGCAGGGTCACCGCAGTGGCCAGCGCTGATGCCGATTTCGCCCGCGAGCCACCACGCAAATTCAACGCCAGCAAGCGGCCGCGCTCGCCGGCGTCAGTGATCAGGGCCACCGCGCTATTTAGCGCATGCAAGACGTTGAATAGGCGCTCTTCGAGCTCAGTTTCCGAACTGCCAGCCAGCAACAGGCGACCGCAGCGCAACTGCAGCTGCTGGCGCAGCTCGGGGGGCGTCAAGTCGTATGCGGCCTGCTGTACGCGGTCGTGCTGGAAGCGGTAGCGCGCCGCCTGCAGTCGTTGCGGATTGTCATCGAACTTGTAGTTCTCGTTCAGCGGCAACACCAGCCCGGCCTGCAATGCCGGCCATAGCGTGGACGCGGTACTGCTGGCATCCGCGCTAGCCACGGCCATCAGCTGGCGCATGTCGAAGGCGTCGCCCAAGTGCGCCGCCATCGCCAGCAGCTCCTGCGTGCGCGCATCCAGGGTGCGCAGCTTTTGCAGCATCAGCACCACCACGTTGTCGGTGATCCCGCGGCGACGGATATCTTCGATGTCCCAGTCCCAGGCACCCTCGGAGCGCTGGTAATGGATCTCTCCTTGCTCGTACAAGCTACGCAGTAGCTGGCTCAGGAAGAAGGGATTGCCTTGGGTCTTTTCCAGACACAGCTCGGCCAGCGAAGCGACCGTCGACTGCTCGCAGTGCAAGGTGTCGGCAATCAGTTGGCGGATGTGCGCAAGGCCGAGATTGTTCAACTGCAACTGTTCGATGTGGCCCTGGGTAAGTCGGAGCGCATCGATCGCAAGCTGCAACGGATGCCGCTCGTCAACCTCGTTGTCGCGATAGGCGCCAACCACCAGCACGCAGCGCTCGCCCTCGTCCTTGACCAGGTGTTCAAGCAGCCGCAGCGTTGGCGCGTCGGCCCATTGCAGGTCGTCAAGGAATAGCAGCAGCGGATGGCTGCGCGAAGCGAGGGCCTGCACAAACTGGGAGAACGCGATGTGGAAGCGATTCTCCTTCTCCGCTGCTGGTACCACAGGCAGGCGTGGCGGTTCGCCCATCAGGTCGATCAGATTCGGAAGAATCTCGACCACCGCGCCGGCATTCTCGCCCAGCGCCTCCTGCAGCTTGGCCTTCCAATAGGCGCGCCGCTCTTCGCCTTCCACCGTCAACTGCCGCAGCAACTGCTGGAAGGCTTGGCACAGTGCAGAGTAAGGCTGGTTGCGACTGTACTGGTCGCATTTTCCACGCATGAAGTAACCGCGGCGAGCGATGATCGGCCGGTGCAGCTCGCTGACTACAGCGGTCTTGCCGATGCCGGAATAGCCGCTAATCATGAGCAGCTCGGCGTGGCCCAAGCTGGCGCGCTCGAAGGCGGACAGGATCGCCGCGCACGCATCTTCGCGACCATAGAGTTTCTGCGCGATGCAGAAGCGCTCCGGGACGTCGGCCTTGGCTAGCTCGAAAGCCTCGATGCGGCGCGAACGTTGCCACTGCTGGCTGCAGCGCTTGAGGTCGTGCAACAGGCCGAAACTGCTCTGGTAGCGGTTGTCGGGATACTTGTTGAGCAGCTTTTGCACCAGCAAAGACAAAGGTAGCGGAATCGTCGGATCGAGCTCGTGCAGCATTGCCGGCATGATCGCGATCTGCGCGTGCAGCAGGGTCATCGGGTCGCTGGATTGAAACGGCTTTCGGCCCGCGAACAGCTCGTACAGGGTGACGCCCAGCGAATACAGATCGCTGCGGTAATCGACATCAAGATTGGTGCGGCCGGTCTGCTCCGGCGACATGTATTCCAAGGTGCCGCGCAGCGACGTTTCTTGAATGACTTTCTGTTCGCGGTCGAGCCGGCTGGAAAGGCCAAAGTCGCACAGCTTGAGCTTCATCGCGACGACGTCGACCAGTACGTTCTTGGGCGAGATGTCGCCATGGATCAGCCCATGTGCATGCACCGCGCTGATTGCCGAAGCCAGTTGCATGGCCAAGGTCAGACGCTCGGACAGGTCCAGCGGTTGCCGCTCGATCAGCTGCGCCAGATTGGTGGAGCCGAAGTCCTCGAGCACCAGGATGAGGCTGTGCTCGACCTGCTTCAGCCCCAGCGACTTGATCACCCATTCCGAATCGACCGAACGCAGCACCGAGTACTCGTGCTGCCAGCGCGCCAGCAGATCCGGCGACGGCCGATCGCTGTCTTGATACTTGAGCACCACCTTGTCGCCGCGCTCCGAGCGCGCCCTAGCCACCACGGTGTCGTCGGCGGAGTAAATCACCTCTTGAATCGTGTAACCGGCCAGATTCATGCGTTGGTGTTGGGCTGCCGGGTTGTCTGAAAACGCCAACCTTCATCTACCCCAACGGGGGCCCAGACAGCGAGCCACTGGCAGTCGCTTTGGGTGCAGATTTCAGGGCCGCGAAACCGATTCGACGCTGTATTGAATCCGCTGGCAGCCGCCAAGCCAAGCCATTTCGGCGGTCTGGCGCGTTGGCGCTCGCGTCGCGTCACCATGCTACTCGACTTCGGCTGACCACACTGCGGACATCGCATGGCTAGCGAGTTCTTGGATAAAGCGGCTGAAGGGGCTGGTCCACTCGACACTGCCTTCATAAGCTTGGGGCAGGTCTCGCAGCAGGACTTGCATTGAACCTTCAAGTAGGAGCGTCGGGTCAGCAGGTCTCAATACCGATAGGTTTGGGCGTGCGCGGTCTTTGAGTCTTTGTTTAACCTCGTTTGTAACCTTGCACGCTATCCCCCCTAGGCGCAAGATACACACATTGATGTACACACATGGAGCCTACCCATGAGCTCGCTAACCTCCCGAGTGTTCAACAACGGCAACAGTCAGGCCGTGCGCATTCCGGCTGAATTTCGGCTCGACACGGACCGTGTTCGCATCTCTCGAAATGAACAGGGTGATCTGGTGATCCATCCTTTGCGTGTCGAGCGTGGGGCCGCCTTGCTGCAGACCTTGCAGGCTTTGGGCGAGATCGACGACGCCTTTATCGCCACCCTGGATTCCGAGCAGACAGCCGCCCTGTCCGTACAGGAGCGCGAGGCGCTGTGATCTACCTGCTTGACACGAACATCCTGATCTACCTGATCAAGAACCATCCACCGGCCGTTGCTCAACGCATTGATGCGCTTGCCGATGACGATCAGCTATGCATGTCTTTCATCACCTGGGCCGAACTGCTCAAGGGCGCCGAGCGCAGCACCCGCAAACCAGAAGTATTACGCAGGCTGGACACACTGGCCCGGCAGGTAACGGTGATCTATCCGACCGGCGCCGCCATCTGCCGCCATTACGCCGAGCAGTTCACGCGCCTGAAAGAGGCCGGTACCCCGATTGGCGCAAACGACTTGTGGATTGCATGCCACGCGTTGGCCGAGGATGCCTCCCTGGTGACCCACAACACACGCGAGTTTCAGCGCGTTGTCGGACTGCACGTAGAGGATTGGGTGCCGTAGCAGGTTGAAGCCTCCGTCGGGTCCGAGCTCATATTTACGAAGGGCAGAACCGCGATAGATCGCCTGTCGACCGGTTCGGCTGAAGTAAGCGCGGGGGCGGGAGCGGCTGGCGTCGGTTCGCTGGGCTGGAGTTCGCTTGAACTGGCATCCTGCGAAACAGGCACGGGAATGGAAACCTGCGGCGGCCAGAGCCGATCGACGGCGATCAATCCGATCAGCACGATCAGGCCGGCGAAGATCAGCCGATCCATTCGCTGCGCCGCGCGCGGCGCGATCGACTGCGCCGGGTCAACATCAGCATCGCGTTTGAGACCCTCCGGCGTCAGCTCGTAGATCCAGCTGAACACCAGCGCCGGCAGCAGGCCAAGCGCCAGCGCCACCACCAGCGCCTGCAGCACCCACTCCGGCGTGTGGAAAATCGGCAGCAGGGTTTCGGCAATCTGGATCAGCAGCCAGGCGCCGACCAGGTACAGGCCTGCCATGCGGATCACGTTGCGGCGCTTGAGTTCGGCGAGCAGGCTCATGGTGCCGCCCCTGACAGCGGTAATCCGAGCTGGTCCAGCAACGCCTGATAGCGCGGGTCCGACGACAGCGGGTCGAACTGGGTGATGCAGTACAGGTAGGCGTTGAGCGGATCGCGCTCGGCGAACTTGCGCTCGAGTTGGTCCAGGGCCAGTTCGTTCCGACCCAGTAACATCAGCATTCTTGCCGTTCCGGTCACACCACCGGGTCCGTCGGCCATCAGGATGCTCAGCGTCTGCTCGATCAGCGTCGGATCCTTCATCGCAGCGGCAAGGGCTCGCATGGCTTTGCCTTCGCCGCCGGTCATTCGCCTGGCCACGTCTGCTGCGTCGTCGTATCGGCCGAGTTGCAGCAGCGCGAAGGCTTTCGCCTTGAGCGCGAGATACATGTCGGGCAGCAGGCGTAGCGCCTCTTCGTAAATGGGCAAGGCCGCCTCGAGTTCGCCCCGCAGCGCCAGAGAATGGGCCTTCGCCACATACAGAATCGGCGCCAGCGGGTCGATCCCGATTGCCGCGTCCAGTTGTGCTCCGGACTCCTCCCAGCGACGCTGCAACATCAGCATCTCGCCATACCAGTGCAGCGCCGTGGAGTCGCGCGGGTTGCTGGCGATGGCGGCCCGGAAATCGGCCTCGGCAGCCGCCCAGTCGAAGTGATATTGGCCGCGCACCACGGCTCTGGCCGATAGCGCCGCGCTGGAATTGGGATCCAGCCGCAAGGCGTGCTCCGCCGCTTCCAGCGCTTGGACCGAGGTGTCGGCCCGCCCCGGACTGTCCGGATCGTTGATCGAGTACTCGAATATCAAGGCGTAGGTCTGGGCCAGGCTCGCCCAGGCGTCGACGTAGTCGGGGTCGGCGGCCAGCGCTGCCTGAAAGGCCTGTTCGGCAGTGCGGAGATTCTGGTAGCCGCGCCGATTCCAGAAGTAGCGGCCGCGCAGGTATTGCTGGTGGGCGACGACGCTGTCGGTGCCTTGCTTGGCCAAACGTTGCTGCTGGTCGCCGCTGAGGATCACCTTGAGCTCATCGGTGATGGCGCGGGCGATGCGCTCCTGCAATTCGAAGACATCGCTCATATCGCCGTCGTAGCTTTGCGACCAAAGGTGGAAGCCATTAGAGGCCTGGATAAGCTGGGCCGTGATGCGCACCTGGTCGCCCTGCTTGCGCACTGAGCCTTCCAGCACGTTGCTCACTCCCAGCGCCTGGCCAACGGCCCGCAGATCCTGGTTCTTGCCCTTGAAGTAGAACGACGAGGTGCGCCCGGCCACCTTCAGGTCCCGTACCTGGGCCAGCGCGTTCAGGATTTCCTCGGACATGCCGTCTGCGAAGTACTCTTGGTCACGCTCTGGCGAGAGGTCGGTGAACGGCAGCACCGCTATGGATTTGGCGGGCGCCGTCGATAAGGCGACAGGCGCGGCGCCGTCGGCAGAGGAACCTGCTTGCGCGCGAGCGGATTGCTCACGTGCAGATTGCTCAGTGGCTGCGTCTTCGCGCGGAGCCGAAGCCGACGGCCAGAGTCGGTCCGCGATGACGATCGCGACGACGGCCAGCAATCCCAGCACCATCAGCCGGTCCATGCGTCGCGCAGTACGCGGAGCGATCGAACTCGCAGGATCGACCTCGGCATCGCGCTTCAAGCCCTGCGGCGTCAACTCGTAGATCCACGAAAACACCAGCGCCGGCAGCAGGCCGAGCGCGAGCAAGATCACCAGCGCCTGCAGCACCCAATCGGGCGTGTGGAAGATCGGCAGCAGGGTCTCGGCAATCTGGATCAGCAACCACGCCCCAACCAGATACAGCCCGGCCATGCGGATGACGTTGCGACGCTTGAGTTCGGCCAGGAAGTTCATGCTGCCTGCTCGCTGACCGCGTGCTCATACCCCGCCTTCAGGGCCAGATACCGCGGATGCGCTCGGATCGTATCGAGGCCCGGGTGGATCGAGAAGCGCAGGTAGGAGGACGGTCCAGCCAGTTCGGTGATGGCTTCGAGGTGGTTCATGGCGCGCTCGCCGTCGCCGGCGCGGG
>JANNWF010000193.1:0-4741 GCA_031408455.1 Pseudoxanthomonas sp.
TGTGGCAGCGCTGCCAGAGCCACGCCACGAAGAGCATGAAGGCGGCATTGCTGAGCGAGAACAGCACCAAGCGCTCCGCCGGGTCAGAGTCAAAGAACAGCCAAAGCAACAGGACAATCGGAAGAATGGCGATCGTGGCCCAATGCGGCCGTTTCGCCGCGCGGGTGGCGATATCGGCCACGATCATCTGCGGCCACAACAGTAGCGCTTCCAGCGGCACCACGATCCACAAGGCAGCCAACATCTTGGCCTTGTCCCAGCCAAGTCCATCAAACAGCAACGACCAATAATTCGTCCCCAGCGTCTGGTCAAAAGCGATGACGCCCAGCACTAGCGCCATCAAGAAGTCCGGCGATGCGTCAAGCAGACGCGTCCCGATGCCGAGTGCGCCGGAGCCATCCTGGCCAGGAGACGTTGTGATCGATTCGCTCATGGCGGATGCTGGCTTCCGGCGTGCATCACGGATAGGAAAACGACTTGATCAAGGTCAGTTCGCCGACCGCGCGCATCGGCACGGTAAAGGTCTGCTGGCGTTCATTGACGGTGCCTTCCTCGCTGACGATGGTGACGTTGGCACTGGTCAGGGCCTGCGCGGCGTCGCCCTCGCTATAGCCGCCGCCGAAGTAGTTCACGTAGACCAGGTAAGTGCCCAGCAACGGCGTTGGAGTGGCAAAAATCTCCGGTCCGAAACCGGTGGTGACGTCCACATCCAGCGCGCCACCATTGGGCAAGACCTGGCTGCCGTACCACGCATGGCCGCCGTCGGGGGTGATGACGTGCAAGTCGAGATCGGTGTTGTCGCTATCCCAGGCCAGCAGCACGCGCAGCTTGGCTGGCGTGGCGCCTTCATTGCGAGCATGGAATTGAATGCGGCGGGTGGCGCTGCGATCCGCGTCGCGAATCTCGACGGAATTGCTGCCGGCCGGAAAAATGTAGGGACGATCAAAACCGCCTTCTTCGTCGACCTTCAAGGGCATCGCCACACCGTTCACCAGCAGCAAAGCCGGACCCTTGTTGGTCGCGCTGATACGGCCACGAATGCGCGCGTGTTCGGATTGATCGGCGGCGCTGTTGACGTCGGAGGCGGGATAGCTGATCTCCTGACTGAACTGCGCGCCTTGGTCGGTTTGCACGCGCCAGCCGGCACGTGGGGTATCCAATTCGATGCTGTCTTCGGCGACGGCAAGCGTTGCGGTCAAGGTCATGGCGACGCCGATACAGGCCGATGACAGGCGCATGGCTGACGTCAGCGGTGTTGGCAACGATTGCATTGGCTTCAAGTGGGTTGGCTTGAATTGGATTGGCTTGAATTGCATAGGCTTCATCAATGCGACTCCAACAACAGACGACGGGCCAGGGTTTCGACGTAGTGCTCGTCCTGACCATTGGGATGAGCGGCGAAGGCGAGGTGTAGATACTCGTGTAACAGGTCGAGTCGGTCCTGTTCACTGCGCAGCCCGCGGATGAAGATACGCCGTTGATCGCGCATCACGTGCGGTCGTCCGTGTTGCAGTTGGCAGACTTGCAACTGGTCCGTTTCGGTATAGCCCACTTCGCTGTTCAAGACGCCACGCCAACGTGGCAGACGCGTCAGCAGCCAGCGCTCGGCATCGGGCAAGGGCTGGCACGTGGCAAGCGGACGACCCCAGCGCGCCAGATTCGAGCGCGTGAATGCAGCGGCGAGGATCTGCGCATAGGTCTGCCCTGCCTGCGCCTTGCTCACGGCATCGGTCCAGCTCAAACGATCAACACCACTTTTCTGCAAGTGGTACTGCACCGGCGGCCCGGCCAGCACCAGATCCGCGGTCCACGCGGCCACCTGCTTGGACGCCGCGCTGGCAGGTCTGGCCGCTACCCGTTGCGTCGCGCTGCTGTCGTCGATGTGCAGGCAGTTGTCTGTCGACCGCGCGGCTTGCTGCAAGTAGGTGCGAATGACGATGGCGAGCGCACGCGCGGCCTGCACCGGCTCGGGCCCCGCTTCGCGATCCAACACGCGGGCGACGTAATCCTCGCGCGACAGCTGTGCGGTGATCGTCCATGCGTCGTCTTGCCCGGTCAGCGTGAGTTCGCCGGAGCTGACGATTTCGAAGCGGTTGCCGCCAGCCTGATGTTTGGAAGCGAATTGGAGTTCGTACGCGCCATGCAACGGGCCTGCCGTAACCGACTGACCCTGCTTGCGCACCGCCACGATGGGGTAGCGCGCAAACATGTTTACCCGCACGCAATCGTTGTCGGCGATCGAAGCTTGCGTCAGCAGCGCACTGTCCAGTGCGCTGGCAAAGCGTCGCAGCACTGACTGGCTGGTGCCGGAAGCTGAAGCCCACACGGGACTGCCATCGCTCGTCCACCCGGCAAAGCCACCGATGCGAGCGGCAGAGTCGTCGGCGCTATGCCAACTCCAGGTTTTGATCCGCAGCCGCGAGCCCAGCGCCGCGACCACATCGCGCTTGTCCGCTTGCAACACGACGTCGAGCAGGCTGGCGCGAATCTCTGCTTGCTTCGGCAACTGCTGCAACACCTGCAGCAATTCCAGCACGGGTACTTCGGTTGCGGGCTGCAAGGAGGGCAGCTCAAGCATCCACGGCGGCGCGGCGCGCGGCGTCCAATAGCTTCGCCACGCAGCAGCGTCTATCCCCAGTCGCGATGGCGCGTAATACAAGCCGCAAGAACGCACCAGCGCGGTATCTCGATCAATCCTCTCGCCGGGTTCGCAGCAATACACCTCTTCGCGATTGCTGCCGCTGCATTGATAGCCCGCCTCAGCAATCTGTTGATCGAGCAGGTAAGCGTGCACGAACAATTTCCACAGGCTGCCGAGAGGTGTGCGCAGCTTTTCGTCCAAGGGCAGGTCGCGTTGCGAGCCGCTGGCTTGCAACTCGATAAAGCGCGGTGTCTGCGCATCGAGACGGGCCAGCAGCAGACCTTCGTTCGCCAGTGCGCTGGTGCTGGCGGTGGCAAGCAGCACGGCGGTCAGCAGCCGCGCTAGCAAGTAGCCCGGATTCCGCTTCGCTGCACCCCGGCTACGCTGCTTTTGAGCCCCTCTCCCCCCGGGGCGAGGAGGAGCGCTTGCAAACCGGAGGTTTGCGCGACGCTGAGCGACAGCGCGCATGCACGCGCGCTGTCGGGGGCGTGGGTTGGGGTGAGGGTTCGGGACCGTGTTGAAACTTTCGCACCTCATCGCACCCTCATCCGGCGCTTCGCGCCACCTTCTCCCGGCGGGAGAAGGATTCCATATCGTTGGGCGCAGCGAAGCCACCGCTCAACGAACCTCAAGTTTCGCCAATGTAGGTGTCTTCTCATGCGCCTGCTGCGCCGGCGCATACATGCGCTGGAAGCGCGCGGGCGGCAGATTGAATTGCCCCTTCTGCGAGAAGCGCAGCAGATGGCGGAAGGTCAGCGAGCCATCCAAGCTGTCCACCGGCAAGGCGTACAGCAACTGACCGGGCTCGCTGCGAGCTTTTTCCAGCGATTCGCCAGCCTCGCCGCCCAATCCGCTGACTTGAATGCCCCAGGTCGTGCGCTCGACGTCAGCACCCGGTGGCAGCGGCACTTCCAGCAGCCCGTAGCGCAGCGGCTTGGCGGCGGTGCTGGCAAGTTCGATCTCGTCCAAGTAGAGGGCGTCGCTAAAGACCACGTTGTCGGTCACGCGCTCCAACGTGAAACTGAAAGCATCGGCGGCCGGTAGCAAGCGCCATAAGCGACGCTCGATCGTGAGCGGCAGCGAGTCAGCGGTCGCGGCGGCCGATTGGTAACTGACCTGAGCAGTCAGCAAACCCGCGGGCGCATTAGGCAGCGTAAGTTCGGTGGGATGTTGGGCCGCACTCCAGCTCCAACCGGACGCCATCGAACTTGCTGTCATCGCAATCCAAGGCACTACCAACTCTACGTCGAGATTGGCCGGCGCTGATGCCGTCACCTGCTGCAACCAAGTCAGCGCAAGCGCGCGCTCCAAAGTCGCCTGCTGTGGCGCAAGTCGCGCAAACAGGCCACTCACTTCGCTGGCATTGAGTGGACGTCGATGCATGCTGACGGCTTGCGCAAATGGCAGTTCGCTGGCGATCAACTGGGCACGCGCGGGCTCGATGCTGGCGGCGAGGTCGGCGCTGAGACTTACCCCGGCTTGCTTGGCCAGTGACGCCAACAGCACGCGCGCGGCAGCATCCGCCAACTCTGAGTCAGCAGCGGCCAGAACCAAGCTGTCGTTAGCGCTGATCGCTTCAGTGCCTGCTGTCTCGGTGGCTGCGGTCGCTGTTCTGGTGGCCGCATCTTTGCCACCCTCAGTGGCCACAGCGACTTTCAGCATGTCGTCCTGCAAGCCTTCTAGCAGCGTCTTCACCGGCAACTGCATCTCGAACGCAAAGTCGAGAATCAAGGCACGCTGCAACAACGGCAGCGACGCCGCTTGCTCGCTGTAGATTTCCAGTACGCGCTGCCAATGCTCAACCGGCAAGGTCAGACCCAAACTGCGACTGGCGTGCCAATCGGCGTAGTAGGCATAGGCGGTGAGAAAGGCGTCTTCAGACTCGCCACCCCACCAACCAAAGCGCGCATTCGGGCCAGCCATCTGCACCAAGCGCAGGCGACTGGTCTGCATGATCAGGCGCAGCCGATCCGCGATGCGTGGCTCCCCTTGAGCCAGCGTCGGATAGGCCAGACTCAAGGGCAGCAGGCGGCTGGCGGTTTGTTCGACACAGCCCCAGGGGTAGTCGAGCAAATCGTCCAGCGCGTTGCGGAACAGCCC
>JANNWF010000194.1:0-5217 GCA_031408455.1 Pseudoxanthomonas sp.
AGCAGCCGATCAAGCCCAAAAAGCTCAGCATGGTTAGCACCATTCCGACCATGCGACCAAAGGAAACGCCAGCACTGCCGAGCAAACCCCAAGCGTGCAGCACGCGGCCAACAATGAGCGTCGCACCAAGACCATGCAGCAATGCTGGATGGCCGCCCGCCAGTTCCAAGCAGACCAACATGAGTAGCCCAATGGGTAAGGTCTCCACCGCATTGCCGTGCGCGCGGACGCGGCGCAGCAACAACGGATCTCCACCATCACCGAGGCCAATTTTCCGATCACGGCGGTGCGCAATCACCCGAAACGTGAGCACCAACATCAGCAAGGCACCCAGAGCAACATACAGGGGTGAAATCAGCAGCACATTCATTCTCCCAAATGAAATACAAGTCAGCGAAAAACAACTAAGGGAAACACAAGGCGGGACGAATCAGATCAGGCCATCCCGCCACGGACCAGTGATAGCCACTGAAAACCCGGGCGAATAAACGTTCGCGAACAGCCAATGACCGTCTGGCGAAAAGCAGCAACCAGCCCACTCGGCACTTCGGTAATCGCCGCTGAATCCGCGGGTTCCGTCCAACACGACATTCTGCTCAGCGAACGGGAACAACTCGCCGCCAGCGGTCAGTCCAAACAGTTTTTGTAGTGAGCGCTTTGCGTCCTGACAAATGACCAAGCCGCCACGCGGACTGAGCACAATGTTGTCTGGGTAGTCCAATACATCGGCATCCACCGACTCGTAAACCAGGCGCAATTCTCCCGAGCTCACGCAATAGGCAAACACCTGCCCACAGGTGGCGTCACCGCCGTTGGTCGCGGTGAAAAAGACCTCATCGGCATTGGCGATGCAACCCTCCAAGCGGGTGAAGCGCGCAGCACCAAGAGCAAATCCCTGATTTTGTACGCCATCGATGCCACCGCTACGCGCGTCAAAGCCCTGATCCGGGTGCTCAATGTCGACCCAATCGGTCGCCAAACTCTCGCCAACGCTCAGGCCTGAGCGCAGGTCAGTACGCGTTTTTGCGCGCAACATTTGCAAACGACCGCCTGCCTCAAGTTTGCCCGCGACACTTGGCAAGAATCGATAAAAGCCGGCACTGGGCTCGCGGTCCTCAGTCAGAAAAAATGCGCCGCTGGGCGCATGGAAAGCAACCGCCTCGTGCCGAAACTGGCCCATTGCGCGTAGCGGCACGGCGCTGGCCTGACCTTCCGCTGGCACCTCAAACAAAAAGCCGTGATCTCGCTTGAGGGTAACGGCTTGACCGGCGACATCGGCCTTGCTGCCTGCTTGCAAGACAATTTCCTCACAGGACAACCAGCTGCCCCAGGGCGTGACTCCGCCACCGCAGTTGGTAAGGGTCCCCGCAAGCGCCGGCGTGGCTTCCACCAATTCACCGCGTTTGCTGTCGAAAACCAACTTGGTGGCACCACCACCGCAGACTGGGTCATAGCGCGGGGTGTTGGCGCCAAAGGCACCATCCAGCTTGGTGATCTCGTGATTGCGAATCAGCGTCAGCCGGTCGCCCTGTTGATCAACCACGCCCATGCCGTCATGCGACGCTGGGCATGGCGTGCCATCGCTTAGCGCCTCACCGGCCCAGCCAAAAGTGACGTAACTAAAGCCTGCGGGCAGCCGCAACAACGGCAGGCCGGTGGTGCCGTCACGCACAGGCCGCAGAGCACCAAAGCCAGCACTAGCGAGCGCTTTTTCGCGATCACCCCCGGCAGCTGCCATTAACTGCGCCAACGGCGAAAAACCTAGTGAAGCAGCGCTTGCTTGAGCAAGAAAGCGGCGGCGCGGTAACAAACTTGCAATTGTCATGCGGTCTGCTCAAAAACTCGGCGGAGGCGGCGGTGGCGATGTTGGAGGTCTTGGAGGAGTGTTCGCCGCGACATGTTGCGATGGGTTGGCAGCGCGCGGACGATTGACCAACCAGACGAACCCGGCCACCAAGGCGATGACCATGATCGCAAGCAGCCAAGGCCGGTGGAACAGCCAGCCAGAAATGATCATCAACAGACTCAAACCAAACGCCAGCAAAGCGGCGACCAGCGTGGTCAGCATTCGCCCGATCCCACCTATGATCGGCAGGTTGCCAAGCAAGCCGCTGATCGGTCGCAGCATCAGGCCAAAGGCGATCCAAAACGCCATGAAGCCGCCAGCACGCAGCGCCCAGCCAAGCTGGCTATTGCGGCTCGCCGCGCCTTCAAACATGGCTTCAATGCTCGCATTGCCGCGCTCGGCCAACAGCAGCTCGCCTTGCGCGGCGTTGTAGGTTTCCAATTTGCCAGCCGCCTGCTGCGCCACCACGCTGGCGCGACCCAGCGGCACGAACTCAAAGCGGATGCGGATGTCGCCAACGGCCGGCGAGTCCAACGAGTTGGCGCTGGTAAGTGCACCGGCTTCAACCCGCAAGCTGGCTGCCAAATTAGGCGGCAACGCGTTGCTGTCGGGACTGACGCTTTGCCAGTCACTTAACTCGTTGATCGCTTCGCTGGTGAGCACGAAAGCGCCCAATCGCACCTCGTCGGCGTCCCAACGGACGCTCGGGAATGGCAAAGAGTTCGGGTTCTGATGTCCATCGGGTGAATTGAACTGGCTGTGGTCGACGGGCTCGTCATGCCAGTCGCGCTCATAGCGATAGTCATAGCCGTTCGAGTTGCCGCTTTTTTTGGACTTTTTCTCTTTCCACTGGTACATGTCGACGCGCCTGCGCAGCGCCAAGCCTTCTGCTTCAACCGCAAAGTCGGGATCACGCAATTGCCCGCTGGCGGCCAGCTCAGCCCGCACGTGCAGCAGCTTGCCTTCATTGCCAACATCAACGCGGTCGGCCGCGACCGATTGCACCAATGATTTGCCTTCTGCCAGCACGGCCGTGCGGTTGACCGTTCGCCCTTCATTCCAGAAAAGCAGACCGGCGGCGAGCACCAGCAGCGCAATTCCGGCGAGGACGCCGCCAATCAGCCCTTTGATGCCGCCGCTGGGGTTGCCATTGACACCGTTGGGAAGCGAGAACATGCAGCTACCTCACGTGTCAGATTCAGTGATCCGGACTAGCGGTCGGAAGCTGACGTCATCGCCAGCTGCACCGAATGGGCAACCACTTGGTACTCGCTGCGGGCAACATCCTCAATCGCCACACCCGCATCTTTGGCGTAGTGCGCAGCGGTTTCTTCGTCCAACTCAACACGGCTCAAGGTGCCATACACTTCGGCCTGACCCTGTGCATCGGTGGGCAGGAAAAATCCGTAATCGAGCATGGTCACCCGCGCGCTGCGGCCATCGGCTTCGAGTTCCATCCAGCAACCCTTCTGATGACAGACCTTGGCTACCCGGCCGCTATATTTCTGTGGTTGCGAAACATCGGTCGCAAATCCGTCAATCGCTTGCGCAATCGACCGCGCCGGACCCGCTGGCATCGCCGCGCCGAAGGTCTGCGGTTGCGATTCGGCGGCCATTGCAGGTGCGCTAAGCAACGATGCAAGAATGCATAGACGAGTGAGCAACTTCATGAGCGATCCTTGGCTTGAGCGGGTCGATACGTTAATGGGTCAGTGCGCGAGCTGCCAAGGCCTCGACCGGGTGATCGGTGCTGTAACGACCCCGCTCGTCGCGGATGACCCGCGCCAACGCGCAATCCACGTCATGGGTGAAATACAAACGCACGCCGCGCGCATACGCATCCGCCAGCAGGTCTGATTTCTCGTCAATCAGACCCTCGGGGTTGCGGTCATAGCCCATGGTGATGGGCAGATGCACCCACGGTCGGCCGGGAATCAGGTCGGCGCAAAACAGCAGGCCGCCGTGGTTTTCCGGCCCCACCAGTTCGGCCAACATGAGCCCTGGCGTGTGGCCGTTGCTGTAGTGAAAGCGCACTGCGGAACCCAGCAGCTCGCAGTGCTCGCCGGTCACCAGTTCGAGTCGACCGCTTTGCTGCAACAGCGCAATCAGCTCAGGCACAAAGCTGGCGCGGTCGCGCGCGTGCGGCGCGCAAGCGCGCTGCCAATGCTCGGCGCCTACCACATAGCGCGCATTCGGAAACAACAGCGTCGGCGCTCGCCCGGCTTCCCAAGCGGCGAGCAGACCGCCTGCGTGGTCAAAGTGCAGGTGACTCAAGACCACCACGTCGATTTCGCTGTGATCAACTCCTGCCGCTGCCAGCGAGTCAAGCAACACATGCCGCGACTCGACCACGCCATAGCGCTCGCGCATGGCTGGCTCGAAGAATGCGCCAATCCCGGCCTCAAACAGCACAGTCTTGCCATTGATTGGTTTTGCCAACAGTGCCCGACACGCCAACGGCACCCGGTTGGCCGCATCCGGCGGCAACCACTTCGACCACATAGCCTTCGGCGCATTGCCAAACATCGCACCACCGTCGAGCAACTGCGAGTTGCCCATGATCGACCAGAGCTTCATTGCCAACTCCTTAGCACTTCAACCGAGACGATGGGCCAACCACCCGACTGCCGCGAGCGGCATACAGGGTAGTCGCGCATCATAAATGCGGTGCCTGAAACTGCTCGGGAATGCGCTATGCCTGCACATCCGAACATCAACGGAATATCACGTCCTTGTCGGTGGTGCTCGCCTTGCCGACGCCCTTCCAGCGCGGGTCACTGCCCGCCTCGATCATGTTGCTCACCTTGTTCCACACCACGACCTGCATGTTTCCCCAGTTGCGCTCGCCAGCAGTAACGGTATGACCCATGGCTTGCAGCTCGGCAATTTCAGCTTCGCTCAGCGCGCCCTGCTCGGCAGACAAGGCATCCGGCAAATACTGATGATGCACACGCGGCAGCGTCACGGTGTGCTCGGCACTGCCACCTTCCATCAGATCAAGAATGCCCAGCATCACCATGGTGATGATGCGGCTGCCACCGGGCGTGCCGATCACCGCGACACGATCCGGGCCGATGACGAAACTCGGAGTCATCGATGACAGCGGGCGTTTGCCCGGTGCAATCGCATTGGCATCTTCGCCAACCAGACCATAGGCATTTGGCGCGCCTGGCTTGACCGAAAAATCGTCCATCTGATTGTTCAACAGAAAGCCCGAGCCTGGCACCACGAACGCGTTGCCGAATGGCAAGTTGACTGTTTGGGTCATCGCCAACAGGTTGCCCTCGGCATCGATGATCGAAAAATGCGAGGTGTCGGCGCGCTCGGAGAAATCCCCAATACCTGGCAAGGCGGCGCTGGCCGTCGCTTTC
>JANNWF010000195.1:0-5894 GCA_031408455.1 Pseudoxanthomonas sp.
CAGCCGCCGGCGGCAACAAACTCGTCAGCACGAGTTGCCTGCTTGGGATCATCGCGGGCAATCAGCCGCACCAGCAAATTGGTGTCAAGCGCGCGCATAGCGGGCTTTTGCGTATGCCGCGATACCAGCTTTCAGTTCTGCATTCGTCTTCACCGCCGGCACGCGTGACCCGAACAGGGCCTGATGAATATCCACACTCGAATGGCGGCCAACGCGCCGAACCACCATGCGATCACCTTCCGCCTCCCAAACGATCACGGATCCGGGGCCAATGCCCAGCGCGCGACGGACTGCAACGGGAATCGATACCTGCGCTTGCGCAGTGAGTTTGCTGTGGCTGCTCATGGCAATTCATTACCGTGGTAATGTAATCAGCTTAGTACCTCCTTTCTCCAAAGACAAGCAACCGCTGGGGGCAGAGCAGCGACGCAGGTGCGGCGTCCTCCCACAGCCCACAGCGCTGAATTTGCATTGCATCACAGATCGAACGTTGCGCCTTCGCAACCTGCAGTCACTTGGAATGCAGGCTTCGCCTCGGCGATCGACTCGGCGGTCATCCGATCCAAATCGCTATCGCTGTGGTTGGGGTCATGATGAAACGAGACCAATCTCGCGACTTCGCACAGGTTGGCGAAGCGGATCGTCTGCACTAACGAGCTGTGCCCCCAACCTGTGTGGCGTGGATATTCCGCCGTGCTGTATTGGCTGTCATGGATCAACAGATCGGCGGATGTCGCTAGGTCAGCACCGGAGGTCCAGTCGCGCGAAAGATTCGGAAATGCCGGGTTGCCCAAGGCTGGCTCGTGATCCGGCATGTAGGTCATCACTTTGCCGTTGGCCGCACGAATGCGGTAACCGACCGTGGGGCCCGGGTGGCAGACCATGCCCGCCTCTACTTCAAACTCGCCGATTTGTACCCGCCCACAGGGCACCGCGTGGAAGCTCAAGCGGCACGGCAGCTCGCTCAAATGGACGGGAAACAAGGGCGGCGACAGGTACCGCATCAGCCGCCCCTGTAGGCTTAAAGTCGCGCTCGCCGGGCCCCAGATGTGCACTTCGAATCCAGCGCGATATAGCGGCGCGAAAAAGCCCAATCCCTGCACGTGGTCCATGTGCAAATGGGTGAGCAGGATGTCGACTCGCGACAGGCTGGACGGTAGGTTGGCACCGAGCCTACGAATGCCGGTGCCGGCATCCAGCACCAGCAAACTGCCATCGGAACCCGTCACGCTCACGCAGGAGGTGTTACCACCGTAGCGAGCGGTATCAGGACCCGGCGTGGCCAGCGATCCGCGTGTGCCCCATAGCTTGATCTGCAAGGCTCAAACCTCCCAGAACACGCTTTGCACGCCGAGAAATTCTTCGCCTTGGGCAATGAAGGGCACTGAAGTCCAAGTCACATGCCGCCAAGTGCCATTGGGCGCGCCGACCCAGATCGTCCGCGATACCGGCGTGCGCTGCGTCAGCGCGATCACCAGCGGCCATTCGTGCTGGGCGATGTGTTTGCCATCGTCATCGCGCACGGCAAACTGCTCGCGCCAGATGCTGGAGGGGATTTCGCCAGTCTCTTCAAAGCGGATGCCAAGCAACAACTCGGCCGGCTCGTTCCAATAGATCAGCGTGCCCTGCGCGTCGACAATCACGATGGGCATCGCCAAGCTGCTTGCCAATTGTCGGGCCAGAATCAGCTGAATGGGCTTGTGCGTGGAAATGGTCGGCCTCCCCTCGGTCAGACGCGCCATCCTCTTGGCTTGCGCGTCGCTAGAGCGTGAGGCTTTAGCTTACGATTGATTGGCGCAGTTGTAATGGTCCACGCGACCGGCCGCGGATAAATAGGGTGCTGCTACTTCGCCGCCGGCCGGCGCGCGTAAATTCCGAAAGCCGCAATGACCAGATAGCACGCCGCTGGCAAGAACAAAGCCGTGCGCAAGTCAGTGAGGTCGGCAAGATAACCGGTTAGAGGCGGCACGATGGCACCGCCGACGATAGCCACGCAGATCACGCCCGATCCTTCCGCGGCGCGGCGGCCCAAGCCCTCGCTAGCCAAGGTAAAAATGGTCGGGAACATGATCGAGTTGCACAACCCGATCGCTAGCAGTGCCCAGCCAGACACCGCGCCCTGCACCTGCGACGACACCACCAACAGGGCAATCGCAGCCGTAGCGGCCGCGCATAGCAACTTGCCGGGCGAAATGATGCGCAATAGATAGGCGCCAATGAAGCGCCCGACCAAGGCACCGCCCCAATACAAAGTTACGTGCTTGCCAGCGGCTTGTTCTTCCAAGCCCAGCGTATTGGCTTGCATCAGATAATTGACGATCAAAGAGCCAATTGCTACTTCGGCACCCACGTACAGAAAAATGCACAGCGCGCCGAAGCCAAAGCGTTGCCGCTTGAGAAGATTGAAGGCCTGCAACATCGGTGCCGGCGGGCTGATCACGTGCGGCAGTCGATTGCGGCGCATCCAGATCACCGCCGCCACCACCAGCAACGCGGCGGCAAGGCCCAGGTAAGTGTTTACGACGACCTGGGTCTCCTGCTGCCGATAGGCGGCCAGCGCATCGCCGGCCAGCGTCGTTACATCCACGCTACTGAGCGAGCCGAGGATCAGGATCGCACCCACGTAGGGAAAGATCGTCGTACCCAGCGAGTTGAATGCTTGCGCGAAGGTAAGGCGACTATGCGCAGTGCGCGCAGGCCCAAGCAGCGAAATCAGCGGATTGGCCACGACTTGGACAATGGTGATGCCGGCCGCGAGCACGAACAGCGCGCCCAGAAACACTTCGAACATTCCGGACTTCGATGCCGGAATGAACAGCAAACAGCCGGCGGCCATCGTCAGCACGCCAAGCGCGGCGGTGCGCATATAGCCATGCCGGCGCACGACCATGGCGGCCGGAATCGAGACCAAAAAATAGGCCGCGAAGAATGCCGATTGCACCAGCATCGCTTGTGCGTAGCCGAGCGTGAATAGGTCTTTCAGCTTGGGGATGATGACGTCATTCAGGCTGGTGATGCCGCCGAAAATGAAGAACAGCGCAAACACGAACAGCTGCATGTCCGGCGCGTTGATGCCTTGATCGGGCGTGTCGTCACCGGGGACCGGATCGGTCGAGGACGTATCAGCGATATCTAGATGCATGGTCGTCCAATCCCTTCAAGCGGCACCGCATGTTGCCTGTCGGCGCGGTGGCTTGCCAGATGCATACGTATGGCGGAACGCCTTGGGCCGAAGGCGAGCAATTCGTAGCAAAATCGGCGCCGGCTGAGCGGCAGTCACGAGGTCGATGCCGTCGCGGCGAAGTTCTGCTCACAGACGTGTTCGGTAACGCGGCGCAGAAGCTTGCAGATGCCCTGTGGCGGGCGGTCGGGCCGGTCGTTTGTCGTGGCTGGGCTGCGAGTCGACTACCCGAACGAAAGCAGATGACGATACTTCAGGCCGGGATAGGCCGAAAACCCGCGGTCCAGGGTGACCCATTCGCAGCCGTTTTCAATCGCCAGCGCCGCATGGAAAGCATCCGGGATACGGTTGCCGGTGGCGTGCGAGCGCTCACAAAGCTGGGCAAAGATGCGCCAACGCCCGCCACCAGCGCGGATGGCAACCACGCGCGGATGCGTCAGCAGCGAGTGGGTGAATGCCATGGCTGCAGGCAACGGCGTGGGCGGGTTGAACACCTTGGGGTGGGTCAGCACTCGCAGCACGCCGCTCAGAACCAGTTCGGAAACCGCCAAACGTTCTTCCGCTGCCAGCGCTTGCTCAAGCCAGTTTCGACAGACGACGTGATGCGGCGCATCAGTGCGAAACGCGCTGACCAGTACGTTAACGTCCGGGCTCTGCATCCATCACTTCAATGAGTGCGGCGCTGTCGGTCAGGTCAACGCCAGGCTGCAGGCCGGCACCGGAATAGGTCGGCAACGGCTCGGCGACGCGCCGACTGTCGCCCAGTCCGCGCAACCGCTCACGCAGGGCGTCTTCAACCAGCGCCTTGAGGCTAAGGCCGCGCTGCGCGGCAACGCTCTTCGCCTCGGCTAGCAGCGGATCGTTGATGTCTAAGGTCGTGCGCATGCGCCGAAGCATATTGACTGATGCATAAATGTGCAAGGCGCTTCGGCCGCAAGACCCTGCCAGTCCGCCACTTTGTTAGCCCGTCGTGCGAATAAAGGAAAGTGACTCTGCCCCTGAGGTTTCCCCACATTTTCCAGAGGTGCTTTGCGCGGAAACGCAACCCTTCATCAAACGATTTGTTCACCACAGCGTTTCGACGCCAAATGCCTGCATGGCGGAATCATTCGACAGCAGCTTGGCACCCTCAAGCAAAGCTTGTGCGGCCAGCATGCGGTCGAACGGATCCCGATGATCCTGCGCGAATCTAGACCGGTCACCTGATTAGCACGCGACCACGATCCGGCCTGAGCTGTCACCAAAGGGCCGAACGCCTTGGTCGATGACGCCGCACCGCTGCGTGGGGCTTCGGCGGGTTTGGCTGACGGGTCACTCGCAGCGGTAGTCGCCGCCCGCGTCTTTCTTGCACAGGTCGGGTGGGCCGTACTTGTCCCAGAGTTCGGGCAGGTGGAAGTCGCGCAGGAAGTTTGCGAAATCGGGAAGCGCGCGGATCGGTGCTCCTTGGCGCGTCCAAATCCAGTTCATCGAGTCGATGCGTTCGCCCATCTCGCGCTCGCTCAACACTGCCAGCCCTTGTGCCGGTGCGTCGAGCCGGAACAAGTACAAGGGCGATTGGCTTGTTCGAAGGCATCGCGGGCACCCCCTTGCGTTGCGAGGAACTTGCTCAGCGAAGCGCCACGCGCAGCCCAGGCTTCCGCGACATTGGCATCCAGCGCCAGTGCCTTGGCGGCGTAAAGCATCGCCTTCTCATGTGTGAGCTTCGGATCGGTATCGGTGTACGAGGCGAGCACCACGTACATGGACGCCAATCGCGCGTAGGCGCGGGCATAAAGCGGATCGATCTCCACCGCACGCTGCAAGGCGCTGATGGCGTCGAGGAAGCGCGTGCGGTCGCGCCGGTTGAAGATCGAACTGGCCTGCAGGTAGAGCTGGTAGGCCTCGGGATTATCGGTGCCCGCAATGACCAGCCGATTCTGCTGGCCGGCATTCAGCGCCACCTTCAGCTCGCTGGTGACCTGCTGCGCGATGGTCTCCTGCAGCGCAAAGATGTCGGCATCGGTGCCATCAAAAGTGTCGGCCCAGATCTCCACGCCATCGCTGACCCGCAGCAGCTTGGCGTTGATGCGCAGGCGTTCGCCCTGCTTGCGCACCGAGCCTTCCAGCACGTGGGCCACGCCGAGTGTCGAGCCAATCGCAGCTAGCGGCTCGTTGCGACCCTTGAAGTAGAACGACGAGGTGCGACCGGCGACCTTCAGGTCATCGATCTTGGCCAGCGCGTTGAGAATTTCCTCGGCGACGCCGTCGGAGAAGTATTCGTTGTCCTTGTCCGCGCTCATGTTGGCAAATGCGAGCACAGCGATGGATTTCGGGTCGATGGGTTTGGAGCTGACCGTGTCCGGCGCTTTGGCGGCGATTGCATCGCCTTCAGCGCCAGCAGCGACCTGCCCGTTCGCAGCCTGCTGAATCGTCGCCTCACCATCCGCCTGAGAAGCCGACTCCCGCGCCGGCACCAACACAAACTTATCGACCGCGAAATATCCCAAGGCCAGCAAGGCAACGATCAGCAGCATCCGATCCATCCGCCGCGCGGTGTGTGGCGTCAGCGAATTCGCGGGTTCGATATCGCTCTCACGCTTCAAACCCTCCGGCGTCAGTTCAAAAATCCATGCAATGACCAACGCTGGCAGAAAGCCAATCGCCAGCAGAATCACCACGCTGCGCGCCACCCATTCGGGTGCGCCGAACATCGGGAAAACGGTGCCCGCGACTT
>JANNWF010000196.1:0-8163 GCA_031408455.1 Pseudoxanthomonas sp.
GCGTGCTGCAACGCTTGGGAGCGCGACGCGCGCTGGTGGTCTGGGGTCGCGATGGCATGGACGAGATCTCGTTGGGCGCGGGTACCTTGGTCGGCGAATTGATCGATGGCAGGATTCGCGAATACGAGATTCATCCCGAAGACTTCGGTATTCCAATGGCGGCCAGTCGCAATTTGCGGGTCGATGATCCGCAGCAATCGATGCGCATGCTGCGTGCCGCCGTGGCGGGAGAAGTGGGTTTGCCGAGTGAGATCGTTGCGTTGAATGCGGGTGCCGCGCTGTATGCCGCCGGCATCACCAGCGATATCGCCGCCGGCATTCCACTCGCGCGCGCGGCGATGGCTTCGGGTGCCGCGACCGACCAATTGCATCGCTTTGTCGCCAGCACCCAGCGCTTGGCGGGAGTTAGTCGATGAGCGACATCTTGCAGACAATCCTCGCCCGCAAAGCCGCTGAAGTGGCCGAGCGGCGCGACCGCGTTTCGCTGGCGGCGCTGGAAACGAAGCTGAAAAAATCGGCCTCCTCACCGCGCGGCTTTGCGGCCTCAATGCGCGCGACCATGCACGCCGGTCACGCAGCGGTAATCGCCGAGATCAAAAAAGCCAGCCCGTCCAAAGGTGTGCTGCGCGCCGATTTTCAACCCGCCGACATCGCGGCCAGTTATCAACGCGGCGGCGCGGCCTGTTTGTCCGTGTTGACCGATATCGACTTTTTCCAGGGCGCCGATGCTTACCTTGAACAGGCACGCGACGCCTGCTCGCTGCCGGTGCTGCGCAAAGATTTTAATATCGATCCCTACCAACTTTTTGAGGCCCGCGCGCTGGGTGCAGACGCGATTCTGTTGATCGTCGCCGCGCTAGAGGACGCCGAACTCAGCGAACTCACGCGCCTCGCCAAGCGCCTCGACATGGACGCGCTGGTGGAAGTCCACGACGGCGAGGAACTCGAACGCGCACTGCGCACCAATGCGCCACTGATCGGCATCAATAATCGCAGCCTGCGCACGTTTGAAGTCAGCCTCGACACCACCTTGAACCTGTTACCCGAAGTGCCCAGCAATCGCCTGCTGGTCACCGAAAGCGGCATCCTCACCCGCGCCGATGTCACCCGCATGCGCAGCCGGGATGTGCATGCATTTTTGGTGGGTGAGGCATTCATGCGGGCGGAGGATCCGGGGGCGGAGCTGGCGCGGTTGTTTGGGTGACGGATGCCCGACTCTCTAGTTAGAAACCTGTCTACATAAGCGGAAGGCGGATACGTCTCAGCTCCGTCGCGTACCCTCATCCGGCGCTGCGCGCCACCTTCTCCCGGAGGCAGAAGGAAGCACTCTCCGCCTGTTTCAGTTCGACCGCTGACTCAACGCCACTCCGCCAATAATCAGCGCCCCGGCCGCGGCCATCGCTAGGGTCACCGGCTCGCCCAGCAGGCTCCACGCCCACAGCACACCAAACAGGGGCACCAAGTACGTGACCACCACCGCGCGCGGGGCGCCGACGCGTTTGATCAGACGATAGAACAGGGCGAAAGCGAGACCGGTGCAGACCACACCCAAAAGGCCGGCGGCGGTCCATGCGCGCAGGCTTGGTGCGGCTTCTGGCCACGTGGCCAAGGCAAAGGGCAGGGTCAGCAGCGCCGCGCAGGACAGCGTCGCAGCGGCCACAGCGGCGGGTGGCATGCCGGTCAAATACTTGCGCACCAAGTTGGCGCCAACGGCGTAGAGCGACGCGGCCAGCGTGCCCGCGGCCACCGCCGCGCCGACATTGGCGCCTTCGATCTTGCTGCTGGCCAACAGCAGGACGCCACTGAAGCCCACCAGCAAAGCGATGGCGCGGCGTGTGCCGATGCGTTCGCCGAAAAACAGCGCGGCTACCACGGCCGTAAATAGGACCACCATCGCGTTACAGATCGCGCCAATGCCAGCGGGTGCCTGCTGCGCGGCCCAAGCGAACAGGGCAAATGGAGCCGCCGAGTTGATCGCCCCAATCAAGGCAAGGGTCGGCCAGAGTCGCGCCGGAAATCGTTGCCGCTCCAGCCACAGAAACGGCAACAGGATGAGTGCGCCAAGCGCTAGGCGCATCTCCACCAAGGGCAGCGCCCCAAACTCCGGCGCGGCCACCCGCATCAACATGAAGGAAGCGCCCCAAATTGCGCCCAACACGGTCAGCTCAATCGGCGTTCGCCAGTCGCGAACGAGTGCGGGAGAAAGTGGCGCAAGCACTGGGTTGGCAGCATTCATGACGTTCACCGGAGCAGACTGATTTGTCGAAGTCGCCATTGTCGTCTTGCCATGAATCCTTGCAAGCGCGTACTTTGCGTGTCAGACACAAACCAAACTTGTGGCTTGCCTATGAGCCTGCGTCCCGATTGGTTGGTACCGCTGACGGCCTTCGAAGCGGCCGCACGGCATCAGAATTTCGCCCGCGCGGCGGCTGAGATGAACCTTACCGGCAGTGCGGTGAGTCATCACGTGCGACGCCTGGAAGCACGCTTGGGAGTGGCGCTATTTCAACGGCATGCGCGCGGAGTCACGCTGACGGCTGAGGGTCGCCGACTCGCCGATGCCGCCAGCAGTGCGTTCAGCGACGTCGAAGGTGTGTTGCTGGACTTGCGAGAGCGCCGTAACGAGGGCGAGTTGCTGCGTGTCACCACCCTGCATTCGTTGGCACAAGCCTGGCTGATCCCGCGTCTGCCACGCTTCATGGTCAGTTACCCAAAACTACGCTTGCGGCTGGAGACCGACCCAGTGATGGTGCGCTTCGATGACGGTGGTCCCGATCTTGGCCTGCGCTTTGGCATCGGTCATTGGCCGGGCTTGAGCGCGCACTACGTCATGTCCGATCACTTATTCCCAGTCGCCAGTCCCGACCTGATCGAGCGTGCGAGGATTCGCGATGTGGCTGACATCGCGCGCTTACCGCTGATCGCCGACCTCGCCCGTCAGGGCTGGCTGGACTGGTTCCGCGCCGCTGGGTTGCATGGCGCCCGCATTGATGAGCGCTACTCGATGAACGACTCCACCGACGCGCTGCGTGCCGCCGCGAGTGGCTTGGGCGCGGCCTTGGCCCGCGAGCGCATTGCCAAGCCATGGCTGGCGCGCGGCGAACTAGTCGCCCTACCGGGACCGATGCTGCCGGCACGTTGGAGTTACTACCTCGTCTATCCCGACCATCGACCGCTGCGCCCCGCTGCCCGCGCGTTTGTGGACTGGGTGTTGGCGGAGGCGCGCGATTGACGCACACAAATCGTGGGACGGCTGACAGGCACTACCCGACGAGCCAGCATGGGCTCGCCGGGTGTGCTTACACGTTAGCGGAACGCGGCCGCCGTTGGCCCACGCGTGCGCCAGACGCGGGTGTTGTTGTTGGTGCTGGCGGTGCCGATCGGCACCCCGCTGAACGTGTAGTCAGGCGTCGAGAACGCGCCCAAACGGGTGCACGACGGGCACGGTCCATTGTTCACGGCCATCACGGTGCGACGGCTGACGCTGCTGATGACATAGCCATGCCCATAGGCAAACGGCGTGGTGGTCGGATCATTGTCGTGGCGAGTGCCAACGACGTGGCCGGCCTCATGCACAAACGTGAAGTTGCCCGACAAGCACGACGGACTCATCACGAAGTAGGCCGACGCATTCGGCGTTGCGATGCCCGCCGCTTGTCCGCACAAAGTCGAACTGGCCGGTGCGATGTACGCCACCAAATCGGCCGTACTTGAATTGCGCTGGCCCGCGATGGCGTCATAGAAGCCATCGGCACCATTGGTCAGGCGACTCAACATGGTGGTGTAGTCGGTGGTTTCCGATTGGGTGTAGAAACGAATCGCTCCGGCTTGCTGAAAACGAATGTCGGTGTTGGTGGCTGCCAAGGCTTGATTGGATTCGGTGAACGCCAGGTCCATCGCCTGTTGCTCATTGCCAACGGCCGCCGTGGCGGAAGCTCCAAAGGCCACCATCACGCGAATGGTCGATATCGCTTTGGACCTGGCATCGGCCGGGGGTGTGTAGTCGGTCGGCCCCTTCGCCATTTCCTTGTAGGCTTCGTCGTCTTCGTCGGGTAGGAACTTGGCTTGGTTGACCCACACCAGCGCATGCCCATTGCGATCAATCGGCAGCAGTCGATACAGCTCACCGGCGATGCGAATGGTGCCAAGCAAGCTGTCGCCCGAGCGCACCATGATGACGTTGTCCATCGCGGCGTCGATCGGTTGCGTGCCGAATGGAGCGACCGCCGGCAGCAATGCGGCGTCAATGCGTCCCACCCACACCTGATTGCCACTTTCCATTTGCTCAAAGCTGGTTCGCTCTGCGTCAACCACGATGCCGCCTGGCAAGCTCAGTTGCAGATGTTGTTGCGCGGCGTGAATCAGGTCGGGGCGGGCGTCGACCCGATCAATGCGCGCATTGGTCGGATCCGCCATTACCCGTTGCAGCAGTTCGCCCGGTTTCTCGTAACGGCCACGATTCACTTGTGGAGTGAACAAATCTTCAGCGGCAACCACCGGCCCCGCTACGACCCCCAGAGCAATCCCCAGCACAACACTTGAACGATAAAAGTTCATCCAATTTTCCTTGCACGGTTGAGATGACATCGACGTGTGGCATCACGGCTGCGGTCCCCTAACCTTCGCGCGCGACCGGCGAAAGCTACTCCACTTTTGACCACGCCGCGTCAACGCCACGCTCGCTTTCAGTGCTGCGTTGCAGCAATCGGGTGCAGCAATTAGTCCGACAGCCAGTCGCGCCGAGAAGCGCTATCCTGCGCCGCTTGCGTCCGCTCGATGGTGCAGGTGACGGCAAACTTTGCCGCTGCCACGCACCCGTTCACGCGCGGCAATGAGAGCCCCAACCTGTAGTTTGAATTCCATGGCCACGACCCGCGGCCACCCTGCCTAGGATAGATTCTGATGAGCTTGTTTCCGATTCGCCGCCTTGTGCCGACACGCCTGAGTATCGCGATCACGGCATCGCTATTTGGCATGTCCACTGTCTTGAGCGCGGCGCCGCAGACGAACACTCACACTTACGTGGTGCCGCGCGGTATTTACTTGGACAACGCCGCGGGCCGCACTTTGCTGCACGATTACGGTAGCTTTCAGTTGTGGGCTCTCGATGGCGCGCACAGCGCGGAACTGCAATTCTCGGCCCAGCAATCGGTGGGCGGCATCTCGCCAAAACGGGTCGACGGTGGCATCGCATTTGAAGCCGGCGAGTTCGACCCGCTTACCCAGCAACGCACGCCCGCTCCCCCCGGCTTTGCTCTTGCCAAGAGCGACGGCGTATCGATCGAGTTGGTGCAGTTTGCCGGTCCCATCGCCAAAGAATGGCGCGATGAACTGGACGCGCTGGGCGTGCAGGTATTGCAGTACTTGCCTGATCACTCCTACGCGGTATTGGCCGATGCGGGCGCGCGGGCGCGCTTGAGCGAGTACGCAGCCGCCGAGCCGCAGGTGCGCATGAGCTCGACCTTGGAACCTATCTACAAACTCAACCGCGTGCTGGCGAACCAGGCTCGTGCTGGCTTGAGTGGCGCATCCGAAATCCAGATAACCGTCGTGCTGGTCCGCCACCCGGGCAACCGCAACAGCCGTGCTGCCATCGAATCACTCGCGCGCGGTGCGCCGCTGTCTGCGTGGTGGTCGTTAGGCGAATTTGAAGCCATCAAGCTGCGCGTCACCCAATCGTCGATCGCCACCCTCGCCAACCTGCCAGACGTGTTCGCCATCGAGGATTACGTCGAGCCAGAACTGTTGGACGAGGTTCAAAACCAGATCGTCGCCGGCAACTTGACCGCTGATCGCACCGGCCCGAGCGCGCCGGGCTACCTCGCCTATCTGGCGGGGTTGGGCTTTTCGACCACCCCGGCGGATTACCCCATCGTATATGTCGTCGATGACGGCGTCGGCAACGGCACCACCGTCAATGGCGCCGGTGACACGACGCTCACCCAAAACCGCGATGGCGTGACCAGTCGAATGATTGCGGTCACCGGCTGCACGCCCGATCCTGCGCCGACCAGCCTGCGTGGCCACGGCCATATCAATGCGAGCATCGTCGGCAGTTTCGATAATCGCAGCGGCTTTCCGTTTCTTGATCCGAACGGCTACCTGCGCAGCCAAGGCGTAAACCCGTTTGCGCGCCTTGGCAATGCCAAGATCTTTCAAAACTCCGGCGGCTTCAGTCTGAGCAACTGTGGTGGCAGCCAGACCGTGCTGATTCGCAACCAGCAAGCGGCGGGCGCACGCATATCGACCAACTCGTGGGGCGCACCCGTCAACGGTGATTACACCGCCGACGCGGCGACCTACGATGCCACCACTCGCGATGCCAACGACCAGACCGCCGGTCAGCAGCCTCTGATCTTTCTGTTTGCGGCCGGCAACAGTGGCGCGGGCGCGGCCACCATCGGCTCGCCCGGCACCGGCAAGAACGTGCTCACCATCGGCGCCTCGGAAAATCAGCGGCAAAGCGACGAAAGCGGCAGCTGGACCGATGGCTGCCAAACCGGCCCGACGGGTGCCGACAACGCCATGGACATCATCGACTTCTCCAGCCGTGGCCCCGCCGAGGGCAGTCGCACCAAACCCGAGCTGATCGCTCCGGGCACACATATCCAAGGCACTGCTAGCACCGCAGTGGGTTACACCGGGCAGACCGTCTGCGACCAGTTCCGGCCGGGCGGTCAGACCGTGTTTGCCGCCTCCTCGGGCACCAGCCACTCGACGCCTGCGGTCGCCGGCATCGCCTCGCTCGCCTATCGCTATCTGCAAACCCGATACGCCGTCACCGATCCCAGCGCCGCGGTGATGAAGGCCTATTTGATGGCCCATCCCACCTACCTGACAGGCGTCTCCGGCAACGGCAATCTGCCTACCAATACGCAGGGCTACGGCATGCCGACGCTCGGGCTGTTGTTTGCAGCAGGCACCGAGCGGGTGGTGCGCGACCAACTGCCGGAAGACACGTTCACGGCGACTGGCCAACAGCGGGAGTTCTTTCTGCAGGTAGATGACCCCGCCAAGCCGGTCCGCCTCGCAATGGCCTACTCGGATGCGCCAGGGGCAACCAGCGCGGACCCGAAAGTCAACAATCTTGATCTCAGTGTGGAAGCCGCGGGCAGCACCTTTCTAGGCAATCGCTTCACCGGCGCGTTCAGCACAACTGGCGGCAGCGCCGACGTCAACAACAACTACGAAGCCGTGTTTCTGCCGGCAGGCACCGGTGGCCTGTTGCGGGTGCGCGTGAATGCCTTCAATGTGGCTGGCGACGGTGTGCCCGGTAATGCGGATACCAGCGATCAAGACTTTGCCTTGGTGTGCAGCAACTGCGAGTTCGCCACCAGCTTTGCCTTGACCACCAACACCTCGCAGGCGGCAAGCTGCGGCGCGGCCGGTGCCGCGTTCCCGATCAACGTGCTGTCGTTGGGTGGTTTCGTTGGCAACGTTGCCTTGACCTTGAGCGGCCAGCCGAGCGGACTGGGGCACAGCTTCACGCCCGCCAATGGCGTAGCGCCATTTGGCTCCAACCTCGCCTTGACCACGGCCACGGTCGCCTCGGGTACCTATCCCTTGACCGTCACCGGCACCGCTGGCGCCGATACCCGCACCACGTTGGTCACCCTCGCGCACAGCAGTGCTACGGCGGCAGCAGCCACCTTAAGCGCACCCGCCGATGCGGCCGTCGACCAACCCACGCTTGCCACCTTGAGTTGGGCTGCCGTGCCGGGGGCGACCGAGTACGTGGTCGAACTCAGCACCAGTGCCACGTTCGCCACCATCGCCCAAACCGCAACGGTCAGCGCCACTTCGTACACGGTCAATCCCGGCCTGGCCGGCGCGACCGAGTACTTTTGGCGCGTCCGCAGCCGCAACAATTGCGGCGACGGCGGCCTGTCAGCGGTGCGCCGTTTCACCACCGTGCCAGTGTTCTGCGCCGCACCCGGCACCGCTATTCCCGACAACCTTCCCGCTGGCATCAACAGCACCATCACGGTGACCGGCACGCGAGCCATCGCCGACTTGGATGTCCGCTTCGAAGCTCGCCACACCTGGATTGGCGATTTGCGGGTGACAGTTGCCAAGACCGGCTCGCCGACCACCGTGCGCCTGATTGATCGCCCCGGCAGCTGCCAAGGTGACAACCCCAACATCGTGCTCGATGATGAAGCC
>JANNWF010000197.1:0-3014 GCA_031408455.1 Pseudoxanthomonas sp.
TGCATCAGGTGGGTTTTGCCGAGGCCGGTTCCCCCGTACAACAACAGCGGGTTGTAGGCTCGACCGGGGCTCGCGGCGACTTGCATGGCGGCGGCGCGGCCGAGTTGGTTGGACTTGCCCTCGACAAACGTGTCGAAGCGATAGGCTGGTTCCAAGTTGCTCGAAGGCTCGCCCAAGCCTCGACTGGGCAAAGTCGGGACGCGTTTGCTCGGAGCGACCTCGGCGCGAGCAAAACTGCCTACCTCCAGTCTCACCAGCAGGCCGTTGTCGGCGGCATAGTGCCGAGCTAGCTCGGCGATCCGCGGCAGATAGCGCTCACGCACGGTGTCGATGACAAACGCGTTGGGCGCCAACACGACGAGTCCGCCCTCGCGCATTTCTGCTTGCAATGGTTTCAGCCAGGTCATGAACTCGTCGACGGCGAGTTCGCCCTGGAGTCGCTCGAGGCAGGAAATCCAAACGCTCATCGGGGCAGTCTGCGGGCCAAGTCGAAAGACGCCATCGCGGCGCTAGGCGCACATGGCGATGGGCCGGGGGATGGGTGGCTGGTGAGTCTACGCCGCGCGTCGCGAGGATGCCAAGCGAGCAACAATTGACGGAAACCCTAAAGGCAGGCTATTCTCGGCAGTCTTTTCCGCCAAAACTCATCGACGGTTGCCGCCATGAAGCGCACTTTCCAACCCAGCAATCTCAAACGCGCTCGCACCCACGGGTTTCGCGCACGCATGGCCACCGCTGATGGCCGCAAGATCCTCAATGCGCGCCGCGCCAAGGGTCGCAAGCGTCTGATCCCGTAGTCGCGCAGGCGGTGGACGGATCGCATTACGCGATCACATCTAACCTGCTCCGATCCTGCTTGCCCTAGTCCTGATAGCCAGTCCAGTTGCACGCCATCCGCGCGTGCAGCTCGCGCGCTTTGACTACGTCGGCTGTCATGACTCTGCGAGCCAACGACCCCAACGGTAAATCCTTCCCGCGCAAGCGGCGAGTGCTTGTCAGCGTCGATTTCAATCGCTGCTTTGCCGAAGGCAAGCGTTTTTCCTGCCGTTACTTCCGCGTCCACTGGTGTCCTTCGGTGAACGAGGCGCGGCTGGGCTTGGCGGTGTCGCGCAAGGTGTCCAAGCGCGCGGTTGATCGCAATCGAATCAAGCGCTGTGCACGGGAGAGCTTCCGTCTCAACTGCGCCGACCTGCCATGCGGCGATGCCGTGTTGGTCGCCTTTCGCGACGCAGTGGCAGTCGACAATCAAACGCTACGCGATGAACTGAGCCGTGTTTGGCGCAAGATCGTGGCGTTGCCGGCGTCACATACCCAAGGCACAATCAGTCCGCCTGTTGCTGGCACCAGCCAGCCATGTGAGCCAGCCTCACCTGCCACCCTTCCCCCCCGCGATGTCGAGTGCTTGCCGCCCGACGCGCCGTCGACTCCGAGCGCATGAATCAGACACGAACGTTTCTTCTATTTGCGTGGGCGCTGGTTGGCTTCCTGATTTGGCAGGCTTGGCAGCTGGATTACCACACGCCTATAAGCGGGCAGCCTGCAACGGCTCAAGCTAGCGCTGATCCTTTCGCTGATCCTAGCGATACTGATTCTGCCAACGGCGAGTTGCCTGAGTTTGCCGACGATGCGAGCCTGCCGGAGGCCGTGCCAGACGGCTCGCTTGCGCCCGTTGCAGGTGCTGAGTTGTCGCCAATTGAGGGTACGGTTGAAGCCACCGAAAATCGCGAGCCGGTGGTGGTCACCACGGATGTGCTGCGCCTTACCATTGATCCGCGTGGCGCAAGCATCGTCCGCGCCGAGTTGTTGAACTATCCCGAGACCACCAAGCGCGGCGCACCCTCGGTCGAGCTGTTCAGCCAACTGGCGGGACATGAGTTCTCTGCCCAAGCAGGCTGGAGAAGCAGTAAAGGCATCTCACCCAGTCATCAGCAGCTGTTTAGCAGCAAAGCTAAAAGCTACACCTTGGAAGCCGGCGCGGCGCGCATCGAAGTGCCATTTTCCTGGCGCGACAGTACCGGTCTTCAACTGACCAAGACCTTTGTTTTTGAACGCGGCAGCTACGTCATTGCGATGCAAGAGGCGTTGCAGAACGGCAGTGAACAGCCTTGGCGCGGTTATGCGTATCGGCAAATGCTGCGGCAGCCTCCGCCGAGCAAAGGCGGCGGGATGACCAACCCGGAGGCATATAGCTTTGTGGGTGCCGCGTGGTTCTCCCCTAGCGAAAAATTCAACAAGCTTAAATTTGATGATTTTGATCCCAAGGAACCACTGGATGCCGCTGGCCAAGGCGGTTGGGTGGCGATGTTGCAGCACTACTTTTTTGCCGCTTGGATTCCTGATCCCAGTGAGGCAAGCCGGTTCAGCACGACGGAGGTGCAGGGCCGCTATCTGATTCGCGCCGTCGCGCCAGTGATTGAAATTGCCAGTGGCGCGAATCAACAAAGCACCACCCGCCTATACGTTGGACCGAAGCTGCAAGAACATCTGGCCGGCGTAGCGCCGGGTCTCGAGCGCACGATCGACTACGGCATCCTGACCCTGCTCGCCGAGCCGCTGTTCTGGCTGCTGTCTTTTTTCCACACGCTCACCGGCAATTGGGGCTGGTCAATCATCCTGTTGGTGCTTGTCATCAAAGCCGCGTTCTTCAAGCTGTCGGAGGCGCAGTACAAGAGCTTTGCCAAGATGCGCGCCGTGCAGCCGCGCATCGAATCGCTGAAGGAGCGTTACGGCGAGGACAAGCAGAAGTTCAACATGGCGATGATGGAGCTGTACAAGAAGGAGAAGATCAACCCGATGGGCGGGTGTCTGCCGATTCTGGTGCAGATTCCAGTGTTCATTTCGCTGTACTGGGTGTTGCTGGAATCAGTGGAACTGCGCCACGCACCTTGGATATTGTGGCTAACCAACTTATCGGCGCCGGACCCGTACTTTGTCCTGCCGGTGCTCAATCTGCTGACCATGTGGTTCACCCAAAAGCTGTCGCCGTCGCCGGGTATGGACCCGATGCAGAAAAA
>JANNWF010000198.1:0-11350 GCA_031408455.1 Pseudoxanthomonas sp.
GTGCGCCGGAATGACGGCGCCTGGGGCCGTAAGGTTTCTCGGCACGTCATCCCATCAGTTCCGTCATTCCGGCGCACGCCGGAATCCACGTCTACCCACCACTGCCCGGTTACTTAGGTCAGTCAGGCTTGGTCGTGAAACTCTCGCCGCAGCCGCATTCCGATGCCGCATTCGGATTGCGAAACACGAACTCGTGATTCAGTCCACGTCGAACGAAATCGATCTGTGTGCCGGCGACCAAGGGCAAACTGTTGGCGTCGACGACGATGCGCACGCCGTCTTGTTCAAACACGCTGTCATCCGCATTCACCCGCTCGGCAACATCGACCAGATAACCCCAACCCGAGCAGCCCGTGCGCTTGACGCCGAGGCGGAAGCCAGCCGCGGCTTCGCGGCCACTCAAATATTGGCGGACGCGCTCGTGCGCGGTGGCGGTGAGTTGAATCGACATCGTTGACCCCGTTGACTGGCGGTGAGGACGCGCACCAGCGAGTCGCCGTTGCATCGCCCCGCATCTACACCCCATGTTTTATCATGCGCGCTCAATTTCAAGTGCGCAGCGCAGGTTCATTGCGGTCATCAAGACCCGAACTTGCGTCAGTCGCCCATCTTCGGAGCAAAAGTATGACCGTGGTCAGCGTCCAACAGGCGCTGTCGGGCGAACTCGTCGCCGGCAGTGAAGTCAGTGTGCGCGGCTGGGTGCGCACCCGGCGCGATTCCAAGGCTGGACTGTCATTCGTGAATCTGAGCGATGGCTCCTGCTTCGCCGCGATTCAGGTCGTCGCCCCGGCGACGCTTGCCAATTACGAATCCGAGATCAAGCGTCTCAGCGCCGGTTGCTCGGTGATCGCGACCGGCGTGTTGACGCCCTCGCAAGGGCAAGGCCAAGCATTTGAGCTGGCAGCGGTAAGCCTTGAGGTGATCGGTTGGGTCGAGGATCCGGAGACCTATCCGATCCAACCCAAAGCGCATTCGCTGGAGTTCTTGCGCGAAGTGGCACATCTGCGGCCGCGCACCAATCTGTTTGGTGCGGTCACGCGCATCCGCCATTGTTTGGCGCAGGCAGTGCATCGTTTCTTTCACGAGCAAGGCTTCTACTGGGTCAACACGCCGATCATTACTACCTCGGATGCGGAAGGCGCGGGGCAGATGTTTCGCGTTTCCACCCTGGATGCGGCCAACCCACCACGCAATGCGACAGGTGGCGTGGATTTCAGCCGCGATTTCTTTGGCAAGGAGACGTTTCTTACCGTGTCTGGCCAGCTCAATGTCGAGGCCTATTGCCTCGCCTTGTCCAAGGTCTATACGTTTGGGCCGACGTTTCGCGCCGAGAACTCGCACACCACCCGGCATCTGGCCGAGTTCTGGATGATCGAGCCGGAGGTCGCGTTTGCTGATTTAAGCGCCAACGCCGACTTGGCCGAAGCCTTCTTGAAGTACCTGTTCCTCGCGGTGTTGAAAGAGCGCGCCGATGACATGGCCTTCATCGCCGAGCGCGTGCAGAAGGATGCTGCAACCCGTTTGGAGACCTTCATCGCCCACCCTTTCGAGCGCATCGACTACAGCGAAGCCGTGCGCCTGCTGCAGCAGTCCGGGCAGAAGTTCGACTACCCAGTCGAATGGGGTCTCGATCTACAAACCGAGCACGAACGTTGGTTGACCGAACAGCACGTCGGCCGCCCGGTGGTGGTGATGAATTATCCCGAGCACATCAAGGCGTTTTATATGCGACTCAACGACGACGGCAAAACCGTCGCCGCGATGGACGTTTTGGCACCGGGCATCGGCGAGATCATCGGCGGCAGTCAGCGTGAAGAACGCTTGGACGTGCTGGACGCGCGCATGGCGCAGTTCGGTCTGGATGCGCAGCATTACGGCTGGTATCGCGACTTCCGGCGTTACGGCAGCGTGCCGCATGCGGGCTTTGGGCTGGGGTTTGAGCGCTTGGTGGTTTACGTGGCTGGCTTGTCGAACATTCGCGATGCGATTCCGTACCCGCGGGCGCCGGGGGTGGCGGAGTATTGAGGTTGACGCGCGGAAGCGGCACTCAAGCCCAAACTCCGGGCAAGACTGGAACCCTCACCCCAACCCCAACCCCGGCACCAGCGCATAGCGCTGGTGCGTTCGCAGGAACGCAGTCCGATGGACTGCAAGCGTCCCTGCTCACCCCGAAGGGAGAGGGGCTTATCGATCTCACCGACCAAGCCTTACGCCACCATGCCCCTAGCCCCCATGTTCCTGCTGCTATTTGCTACCGGTCTCGGCATCACCGGGATCAGCGGCTATCTGATTTTTGGACCGCTGACCTATCGGCAAAGCTGTGACCACGGCATTCGCGTCGGTAGCCATGCGTTTGCGCCAAGCTTCTTGCGTTGGATTCTGGGTGGCGGATTTCGGGCGACGCGTGATCGTTCGATCACCGGCCTCGCCACCCCGGCGCAAATTCTTGGGTGGTGCACGCTGATTGGTGCTGCCCTTTCCGCCGTCTTGCTGGTGCCCTATGCCTTCTGATTTTGAAGCCGCTGCAGACTCGCAAATAACCACCCAATGGTGGCTGCGCTTGCTGGGCAACACGCTAATCTGGGCACGCATGCAGGTGACTGAGTCGGGCACCGCTGAGGTCTTTGATTGCGATGCTCGTCAATTGCCATATGACAGCGAAGACTCAGCGCGGGCGGCGTTGTTGGACGCCGAGTTCGTGGCGCTGGATGGTCTAGACACTGAAGACGCTGCGCAGATGGGCCTGCATCTGGAAACCTTGCGGCCGCCCGCCGGCGAGCACATCGAAGCACTGCGCGAGCAAATGATTCAGACCCTGTCGATCCAGCCTTTGCGCGGCAGGCACTGAGCATGTACTTGCCCCGACGTTTCGCTGAAACCGACCTTGCGGAACTGGATGCGCTGTTTGCCCGCGACGCCTTCGTCACCTTGATTTCGGTGGCCGATGGCGATCCCTTCGCCAGCCACTTGCCAGTGCTCTACTCGCGCGTTGACGAGGCGATCCAGATTCGTGGTCATTGGGCGCGTCCCAATCCGCAGGCCAAGCATGCCGGCCAAGCGCTGATGATCGTGCATGGCCCGCACGCGTATGTCTCGCCTAGTTGGTATACCCAGCCCGAGGATCGTGTGCCGACCTGGAATTACGCGGTCGCCCATCTCACGGGTCAGCTGCTTGCGACCGACGATGTCGAAGCCAAGCGCCAGATCGTTAGCGACCTGTCCGCGCAGTACGAGCGCGGCGTGGGCTCGTCGTGGCAACCGCAGCATGGTCATCCCGACTTCGAGCCGGAGCTTGGCGCCATCGTCGGCTTTCGCTTTGAAGTCAGTGCCATCGCGATGAAGTTCAAGCTCAATCAGCATCATCCTGCGGCCGACGTTCTAGGTGCCGTGGAGGGCTTGCGTAGCGTGGATCGACCCAATGAGCTTGAGGTTGCCGACTTGATGGTGGATCGCCTCGCCCGCCGTACTGGAGCTGCTCGCCAATGAATCTCGACCTGCTCGGCAAACACGCGCTGGTATGCGGCGGATCCGATGGCATCGGCCGCGCCAGCGCGCACGAACTCGCGCTGCTCGGCGCCAATGTCACCGTGTTGGCGCGGCGTGAAGAGTTGCTGCGCGAGGTCGCAGCGAGCCTGCCCCGCCCGCATAGCACTCAACAACACGGCTGGATTGCGGTCGACGTCAGCGACGCGCAGACCTTGCGCAGCAAGGTCGAGGCCGTGGTCTCCGCCCATCCGATCCAGATTCTGATTCACAACAGCGGTGGCCCAGCCGGCGGCCCCTTGGCCAAGGCCACAACCGAGTCGTTGATGGCGGTGTTTCAGCAACACCTGATCGCCGGCCATGTGCTGATGCAAGCGCTGTTGCCAAGCATGCAAGTGGCGCAGTTTGGTCGCATCGTCAACATCATCTCGACCTCGGTGAAGGAGCCGCTGGCCGGGCTCGGCGTCTCCAACACCATCCGTGGCGCAGTGGCAGCGTGGAGCAAGACGCTGGCCAGCGAATTGGCGCCGCATGGCATTACCGTCAATAACGTATTGCCGGGATTCACTGCGACTTCGCGATTGACCGGATTGATCCAGGCCGCGATGGCGTCGTCAGGTCGCACTGAGGACGAGGTCGCGGCTGGCATGCGCGCGACCGCGCCGATGGGCCGCTTTGCAGATCCCAGCGAACCGGCTGCCGCCATTGCATTTCTGTGCTCACCGGCGGCGGGCTATATCACTGGCATCAATATGCCGGTGGATGGCGGGCGGACGCGGTCGTTGTAGGGCAGTGCTTGCGAGGCGTTGGCTTTTCGATGTCGGGCGAAGAATTTATGGGGGGAATCGCAAAGCGCGCAGGAGGCAAGCCAGAAAGTCTTCTCAATTCGGGTGGATTCCGGCGTTCGCCGGAATGACGAAGCTAGTGGATTGCGACAATGGCTGGAATGACGAGGTTGGTGGATCGGGGGCGGCTGGAACGGCAGGGCTTGCGGGTAGCGGCGGTCCATCACTCAACCACTCCGTCATTCCGGCGAACGCCGGAATCCACTTTCTAGCCCCACTGCACCCTTTTCACCTTTTACTCCGACGATTGTCTTGATTGAGAGCAAAAATAGCATCGCGCGGTCGCGGGGTCGCGGCCCTCCACCAGCCCAGCATTGCCGTTGGAGGGCGCTGCTCCTGCGGTGCCGCTTTTCGGAATTACTGAGAAACCCCAACGACACCGACCGAAAACTCGCCCAGCTCCACCCACTCGCTGCCTGATTCCAACCGACGCGTGATCGCTTCGCGGGTGCCGCCGTTCTTGCCGAACTCGGTCTCGAATTCGATCTGCACGGTGACGGGACCGGTCAAACTTTGCCGGCGGTCGCCGAAATAGTGCGCACGCACGCGGTAAGTGCCCGGCAATGGTCGCGCGATGCTGTAGACCTCGGGGCCATAACCCTGGGTGAAGTCGTTGCTGACATGGCCACCGCTCTTGGAGCGGTTCTGGCCGTAGTAAGTCTCCTCGCCGCTGGGGTCGGTGACCCACAAGTCGATGTCGCTGTTGTCGGCGTCCCAACTCATGCTCACGCGCAGGCCCAAGCCGAGTCCATCCAGCAGATTCATCGGGATGCCTAGCGCTTGCGCAGCACGCAGACCGTTGGGACCGCTGGCGTCGGTTGCCAGCAGATCGTTGATCTCATGCAAGGCGATCACTTCGATGCCAGGGAAGCGACCATGCCATTCGCCGCTGGCCACTTTCCACAACAGCTGCACGGCACGGGCCATGTCGGGTGTTGATTGCCGCGCCAGGGCCAACGCCAGATCGCGGTAGCTTTGCGGCTCCTCCGGGCGTTGCAGCAAGGCGGATTCGAATTGGCCAACGGCCAGCGCGTACTCGCCCCACTGCGCCAAACGATAGCCAAGCACGCGGGTGAGAGCGGTGTTTTCGCTGTCCAGTTCGGCAATGTTTGACAGCACCCGTTGCGCCAACGCGGGTTGCTTGGCTTGGTCGCGAAGGAAATCAGCGACATCGATGAAGAACGCCGGTGCGGTGCCGTGCTCCTTGCGCTGAGCCAGATAGGCCACATACGGTTCCTTGGCACTGCGGATGGCGGCGAGATACGGCGTATCGGGATTCCAACCCGCCAGTTCGATGCGACTGGGGGCGGGTTCCGCAGGCGTCTCCCCGGCACCGCCATCTGCGAGCTTCGCGCCGGCGCTATCGATCTCCACGGCGCGCGATTCAGAGGGCGGAGGCGGAGCCGCCATGTCGACGACCGGCGCGGCGACCGAGGCTTGCGCGGCGGGAGCGGCTGGCGCAGCGCGTCGAGGGGCGTCACGGTCGTCGGCATCGTCGCCCGCAATACGCGTTCCAGTCACCGCGATCATCTCTAGACTTTCGCCCTCGGGATTCGCAGCGTCGGCTGGCTGAGACGCCACCGACAGCACCATCGGTGGCAGCTTGATACGCTGAGCACGCAAGCGATCCACCTCCACCATCAGCAAGCCCGCTTCGCGCTCCCACTTGCGTCTGCTTGCCGCATCGGCACCTTCGCTAGCCCAACGTGCCTGCAATGCCTGACTCTGTTCGCTGAGTCGGGCGGCGATCCGTGTCGCGGCCAGAATTTGCTTGCCGAGGTCACCGCCTTGCGTTTGGCCAAGGCTTGCCCATTGTTGCGCCTCGGTTTGCGCGGTCGGCAGCAGCAAAGTCTCCAGCCATGGATGACGGGTTTTGTGCCAACTACGAAACTCATGCCAAGCCGCGGCCAAGGCGGCAACCCGCGCCTCATAACCCGCATCGGCTTCTGCCTTCGGAACACTGGGCAAGCGCGCGCGGTACTCGGCGGCTAGAACAGCGTCCTTGGGCTCAATGCGATAGCGCAGGTAGTCTTCCAACCGATCCAGCACCAGCAATGAGGTGTAGCGCGTCACCACGCCAAAGCGCGTGCCTAGTTCGGTGATCGCTGCCTCATCCGGCGTTGATAACGTCTGTAATGCCGCGATGGTTGCTTGCGCACGCAGGCGATGCACGCTGTCGATAAGCGCAGCCGCCACCGGTTCGCGTTCTCCGACAATGAATTCACGGGTGACGGCTGAGTTGGCGGATTCGCCAAAGCGCAAGGTCAGTTTGGCCTTGCCGTCGCAGCGGGCAGTGATGACGGTGCTCTGTGCGACCGCCGCGCCGATGGAGGGCAGCATGTCGGTGCAGGTGCCGCCGTTAACGTCGGCTGACAGCAGCCGCCACGCGGTGGCGCGCAACGTTTTGACGGCTTGCTCAGCACTCACTTGCAGCAGATCGATGACTTGCCCGCCCGCACCGGATGCAATGCGCGCCAACGCTGCGTGATCGGCCTTTTGTGCGGCGTGCAAGACGTGAATCGGCACACCTGCGGTCAGCCGAGGCACAGCGCCACCGAAGTTGCTCAAGCCATCGCCAAGTACCAGCGCCACATCCACATCACTGAGCAATGCGCTATCAATCGCCGCGTAGCTACTGCCGCCATCCAAAGGCAGCTGTGCCAGCACTTCTAACAACTCCGCTGATTGGCCCGCAGCCAGCTTGAAGGTGCGGCGTGGCTCGGCCACGTCACGAAACACTACTAGCTGCACTTCGACGCTGCCAAGGCTATCCAAATAGGCTGCAAGCGCCGCCCGTTCGCGGGCCAAATCGCGCTCCGCGGCGCTGCCTGAGGCATCGAAGAAAATCCCAATGCGACGCGGTTTGGTTGGCGCGACGCGTTGCGCTGGCAGCCCGCTGTCGAGTTGCGCCACCACACTGCGCCAGCGCGGTTCCAACGATTCCGCCGCTTCCAACACGCTCACTTCGTCCTTGCCCTTGGGGATGCGAAACGCCAATTCCCGTTGCGGCATGACATTGCTGCGGGCAAAGCTCGCTACCCACGCGTTGCCGCTCTTGTCAAAGCTCAGCGTTTGATCGGGCGAGGCGCTGGAGTCGCTGGGTGAACGTGTCGCTGCCAGCGCCTCCGCACGCAGGGTAAAGCTCGCTACTGGCTGCCGAAATGCCAACGGCAACAGGTACTGATAATGGTCGCCGTCAGCACTCATCACTTGTTCGATGGACAACGCGATGCGCTTGTTGCCATTGGCTGGAATCGGATACAAGCGCGTGCGAAACACATTGCCGGCGGTCAACTCGGCCAAGCCGGGATCGACGTTCTGACGGGTGATGTCCTCAAACGCCACTCGCGCAGTTTGCTTGGGCACCACCACGCCTTCGCGCAATTTGCCATCCACCTCCAAGGCGTAGCCGGCCACAGTTTGTCCGGCGGCCAGCGGAAACACGAACTCGCCCTCCATCACGCGGCTGTTCGGATTGTGGAAACTCATCTCGATGCGAGTGCGCGCGATGAAGCCGCTGGTGTCGATCTTGATATCGACGCTGTCGAGGCGAATGGGCTGTTGACCCCTGGCGGGCGCGATCCAGACCGTGACCCCGTTGCTGTCGGGCACCTGCGCCGCCGTGGGTGCGGCGAATATCAGCAAACTCGTGACGAGCAGTACGGCGCGTCGACAATCCATGAGACGACTCCTATCGTTAGCGGTGAGGGTGAGAACACTAGATACGCAGCGCGCGCGGAAATGGGGTTAAACGAACTTGTCACTGTCGAAAGTCCCAACCTTTCCTCACCGTCATTCCGACGAATGCCGGAATCCACCGTTTCAGAGTCTAGGCCAAGCCTTGCGCAGCACTGCATCCCCGCCTGCGCGGGGATGACAAGTTAGGGGCGGGGGAGAGGCGCGCGGTCATACGTCGATCATGGAAATCACATCAATCCGCAATCAAATTGACTTGCTGCGCGCTTAGCGTCGCCGGCTGCATTCACTCGCCGCCGGAGCGCCACCATGACAGCCGCAGACACCTCCCGACCCAGCGCTATTACTGACTTCGATAACGAGGACAGCAACCGTTCGAGCAATCGTCATTTCAGCGATGTGCTGGCAGTCAATTTGGGTCGTCGCGGCCTGCTGGCCGGCGGTGTTGGGCTCGCTCTGGCCAGTGCCTTGGGCGGTCGTGAAGCACTGGCGTCGGCGCTGGAAGACTCAGCCGTCGGCAAGGCCTTGCTTGCTGATCCTCACTTCGCCACCGCCGAGATCAAAGCGATGCTGGCGCGGCCCGGTTTTGCCGCAGTGGCGATCAATCGCAACAATCAAATCACGGTTCCAGCGGGCTACACCGCGCGGGTCATGTTTGCTTGGGGCGAACCCATCGCCCCGAACGGGCCGGCGTATCTGGACGGCGGCTTGAACAGCGGTGCCGATCAAGAACAACAGATAGGCATGCATCACGACGGCGTGCACTACTTCCCGTTGATCAATCGGCCGCAGCGCGACCAACGTGGCCTGCTGGTGATAAACCACGAATACATCGATCAGCCGCAGATGCATCGCAATGGCGCGACCACGGTCAACGGCGTGCGCGTCGCCGACGAGGTGCGCAAGGAAATTGCCGCGCACGGCGTCAGCGTGCTGGAGATCGTGCAGCGCGGTGGCGTCTGGCAACGCGCATTTACCTTCCGCGACCGCCGCATTACCGGTTCCACACTGATGGAAATCACCGGGCCGCTGCGTGGCAATGCCAAGTTGCGCACTGCCTTCAGCCCGTCTGGGACGCAGGCGCGTGGCACCTTGAACAACTGCGGCAATGGCTTCACACCGTGGGGCACTTATTTGACCTGCGAGGAAAATTGGGCCGGCTACTTTGTCAATCGCGACACGACTCGCCCACGCGAACACACCCGCTTCGGCGTTCCAAGCAGCGCGAGTCGCTACGGCTGGGAAACCGTTGAGCCGCGCTTCAACGCGAGCAGCGTCGGCAGCACGGCTGAGGCCGACTTCCGCAACGAACCCAATACCTTTGGTTACATGGTCGAAATCGACCCGTTCAATCCCACATCGACCCCGAAGAAGCGCACCGCCATGGGCCGCTTTGGCCATGAAGGCAGCGTATTTGCACCGCCGGTAATCGGCAAACCGGTCGTGTTCTACAGCGGAGACGACGCGCAAAACGAATACATCTACAAATTTGTAACCCGTGGCGTTTACGTGCCGTTTCTAGGCGTGGTCGACTTGCTCGAATCCGGCACCCTGTATGTTGCACGCTTCAACGACAACGGCACCGGAAGCTGGTTGCCACTCGACATCAACGATGCGGCCTTCCGTGCAGCGGCCAGCGCCGCCAATGTCAGTTTTGCCGATCAAGCCGATGTTCTGTTGAACACGCGGTTGGCGGCAGACGTAGCCGGTGCCACCAAGATGGATCGACCCGAGTGGGGTGCCATCGACCCGGCCAACGGCGAGGTCTACTTCACCCTGACCAACAACAGCAGCCGCACCGCAGCGCAAGTGGCGCCTGCCAATCCGCGAGGTCCCAATCCGTTTGGCCACATAATTCGCTGGCGTGAAGCTGGCAATGACCACACTGGCACCACGTTTGCGTGGAATCTGTTCGCCCTGTCTGGCCCGCAGGACAACAGTCGGATATTGCCGGCGTCTCTGAACCAACCGCTCAACGCCGATGGCATCCATGCCAGCCCCGATGGTCTGTGGTTTGATCGCGCAGGGCTGTTGTGGATCCAGACCGACATGAGCGGCAGCCAGCTCAGCGCCGGCCCGTTTGGCAACAACGCGATGTTGGCGGCCAACCCGGTATCGGGCGAGGTCAAGCGCTTCCTGGTCGGCCCAGTGGGATGCGAAGTCACCGGCATCACCTATAGCGGCGACATGCGCACCGCCTTCGTCAACATCCAGCATCCGGGCGAAGACGGCACCTTGGGCTGGCCCGATGGCGGTAACACACGCGGACGCTCGGCGACGGTGGTGGTCACCAAAAATGATGGTGGTGTCATTGGGACGTGAGTAGGTCGCGTACGGCTTTGCGCCCGTCATCCCCGCGCAGGCGGGGATCCAGTGCCTGTTAAGTCGTCGCCTGGCCGTAAGTCCACTGGATTCCCGCGTGCGCGGGAATCACGAGGGCTGGAGTTTTGAGTCAAACCAAAGTATCGGTTCAAGCCTAAAGGGTTCGAGAAAGTCGCCTCGGCGTTTCGAAGCGTGACTGCGTGAGCTGGCTTAGCAGCTGCGGGATAGTTCGGCGTGCGGCACACTTGCCGCATTGCCGACCGACCGCGCTGATTCGCAATGACCCAGATTCTTGTCAACCTTGCTGCGGCTCGCGCCCCTAACTCGCGCCGAACGCTCCGCTGGAGCGCGCTTCACGCATGACCACGCCCATCCTCAATCTAATTGATGGCCATGCGCGGGCAGCGCTTGGCGCGGCGAACTTGCCAGTCTTTAACCCGGCCACAGGGGTGGAATACACCCGCTGCGCAGCGAGCGACGCCTCTGATATCGAGCTCGCGGTCGCCGCCGCCAGCAAGGCCGCTCCCGCTTGGGCGGCCTTGCCTGCATCGCAGCGCGCGTGGTGGCTTAATCGCCTAGCAGATGCGTTGGAATCGCGCATCGACGAGTTCGCGCAAGCCGAGTCAATAGACGCAGGCAAGCCACTGGCCTTGGCGCGCGATGTCGAGATGCCGCGCGCGGTCAGTAATCTGCGCTTCTTTGCCGCAGCAACAACGCAATTTGCCAGCGAGTGTCACCACGGCGAAGTCGGGCTCAACTACACCCTGCGCTTGCCTCTGGGCGTGGTCGCCTGCATCAGCCCATGGAATCTGCCGCTGTATCTGTTCACTTGGAAGATCGCGCCGGCTCTCGCGGCAGGCAATACGGTGGTGGCAAAGCCCAGCGAAGTCACCCCGATGACGGCGTGGATGTTCGGCGAATTGACACGCGAGATTGGATTTCCCGCCGGCGTACTCAACATCGTGCAAGGGCGCGGCGATGTGGTCGGGCACGCACTGGTTGAA
>JANNWF010000199.1:0-21966 GCA_031408455.1 Pseudoxanthomonas sp.
CGATCTTCGCGCGCTTGGCTTGCAGTCCAAATTGCAGCGTGACCAGCAGCGCTGCGGCGGCATAAAAGGCAATGGATGGGTTCCACAAGCGCCTGGCCATATCAAACGTCAGCCATAGCGTTGCGATCCCGGCCAGCAAGGAAGGCAACAGAAATGCGACCCGCCAATCGCGTACCAACAGGAACGAAGCCGCCTGCGCCCACATGAACGGCGGTGGCTTGTGTCCGTACAGTTCGCTGCCTCGATGTGGCAACAGCCAATTGCCCGACTCGATCATCTGCTGGGCCGCCAACACAAAACGCGGCTCATCCGGTGGCGAGGGGTCACGCATGCCAATTCCAGCGGCCAGCGCCAGCATCGCCAATAGCAACAGCAAGAACGCGCGTTGCCAACGGCGCGAGCGTTGATCCTTGGGTGCATACATCGGCGCAGCATCGGCAGCCGGGTGTCGGAAACACGTCGGATTGGAGGCAGATTCGAATGCCCAGTGTTTGCGCAAAAGCCCCCAGCCTCGTCATTCCCGCGCAGGCGGGAATCCAGTGAACTGGCCGCTGATCGTTGGTCGCGGAGGCACTGGATCCCCGCCTGCGCGGGGATGACGAACCTACCGACCATGCCCCTGCAGTCCAACACCACTCCGACGCAAAACCCGGATCATGCGAGGGTCAATTCTGGTCCCATCGCCATTCGCCCGCTGCCGAGCCATCCATGCATCTGTTGATCATCGAAGACAACCTGAGTTTGACTTCCAACATCTTCGAATACTTCGAGGCGCGCGGGCACACGCTGGATGCCGCGCCCGATGGCGTCAGCGGGCTGCATTTGGCGACCACCCAGCACTACGATGCGGCGGTGCTGGACTGGATGTTGCCGCGCATGGATGGCTGCGAAGTGTTGCGCCGCTTGCGTGCCAGCGAGCGACCGGAGTTGCCGGTCATCATGTTGACCGCATTGAGCGAATTGCCGGACAAAGTCGCCGGCTTTCGCGCTGGTGCGGACGACTTTCTGGGCAAGCCGTTTGCCCTGCAAGAGTTGGAAGTCAGATTGGAGGCATTGGTCGCACGCGCTGGCGGCGGCCGCCGAGGCAAGCTGTTGGAGGTCGCTGATCTGCGCCTTGACCTACGCACGCTGGAGGGCAGCCGCGGCGGCCAAGCGCTGCACCTGTATCCAGCTTGCCGCAAAATTCTGCAGCTGCTGATGCAAGCTAGCCCCGAAGTGGTCCCACGTGATCGGTTAGAGCACGCGCTGTGGGGCGACAATCCTCCCGACGGTGACATGCTGCGATCACACATCTACGAGTTGCGCCGGGTCGTGGATGGGCCGTTTGCGGAGAAGTTGATCCACACGATTCCACGGGTCGGCTATCGACTAGCAGCACTCACATAGAAGGTACTTGATGCAAGCTCGCAAAAGCCTGCTGTGGCGAATCACGCTCGGGTTGGTCGGCTACCTGTTGCTGCTGGGTGCGGGTTTGGTGAGTTTTGGCTGGTTCGTGCAGGAAGAAGTCGAGGCGCGCGCCTGGCACTCCATCTTGACGGCCGAGCTCGCCAGCTATCGCCAACACAGCACTGACAATCCCGAGTATCGCTGGCAAGACACCCAGTCACTGCGCCTTCGCGCAACAGACATCGGTGCGGACGATGCAGCATGGCCCAATTTGCCACCCGGTGTGCACGACGAGGTAAGCGATGGTGCGTCTGATTACGTGGTTCTGATCGAGCATCGGGACGGCAAACGGCTCGCCTTGGCGCTGGATATCAGCGAACTCGAAACGCAAGAACGCAGCCTCGCAGTCGCCTTGTCAGCAGGTGGTTTGTTATTGGCGGCACTGCTGTCGCTGTGCGTTGCCTGGGGAGTCAGCCGATTGGTCCGACCGCTGCAATTGCTGGCGACACAAATTGTGGAGCTGAAGCCCGAAGCCAGCGGCATCCGCATGCATCTGGATGAGAACGCCACTCTGGAGCAGGCCACCTTCGCCAAGGCCATCAACGGTTTTCTTGATCGCAGCGACGCCTTCGTCGAACGCGAACGTGCCTTCATCGACACGGCCAGCCACGAACTGAGAACGCCAATGACGGTGATCGCTGGTGCCGTCGAATTGGCGCTCACGCAACCCGAGCTGTCATCCCTGACGCGAGGGCAACTGTCTCGCATCCAGCGCTCAACGCAAAACGTCGAAAGGCTGCTTTCACTGTTGCTAGCATTGGCGAAGGCGCCCGAGCACCTGACCAAGCAGAACGACACCTTCGCCTTGGATGGCCTGTTACCCGAAATTGTTGACGACCACTTTGCTTTGCTCGGCGACAAGGCGCTGGTGATCGAATTGAGCGAGTTGGCGGCCTGTCGACTCACCGCGCCAGTCAACATCGTGCAAGCCGCGATTGGCAACCTGCTGCGCAATGCCATCGAAAACAGCGATAGCGGCACCATCTCGATCACGCTGAGCGCTGACGCCGTGGTCCAGATTGAAGATCCTGGCCATCAAATGAGCCCCGAGCAAATCAGTCGCCTGTACGCTCAGTTGGCGCGCGGCAAAGGCCGCGACGGGGGCGGCATCGGGCTCGATTTGATCGCCCGTCTTTGCCAACACCTGGGTTGGAAGCTGGAGCTGGAGTCCTTGGCTGGCGGTGGCACACGGACGCGATTGAGCCTTGGCGCATCCCTCGCGGGCCTAACCGCTCAACCATAGCCCAAACCGTTTCTACAAATTTCCGACGCGTACCTGCGGAGCATAGAGAAGCCTATGCATACAACGTCCACTTCTTTCGACCCGACCCTTTCGGTGGTCATTCCGGTCCACAACGAAGCTGGCAACATCGCTAGCTTGCTCGCAGAAACCTGCGCCGCCTTACGCGGCGTTTGCCGCTTCGAGATTATCTGCGTTGACGACGGCAGCCGCGATTATTCCCTCGCTGTCTTGCGCGACGCTTTGTTGCAGGTTCCTGAGTTGCGCGTGATTTGTCATGCCCAATGCAGTGGACAGAGTGCCGGTCTCTTGACGGGCATCAAGGCAGCACGCGCGACCTGGATAGCGACGCTAGACGGTGACGGCCAGAACGATCCCGCCGACATCCCCCGACTATGGCTACAGCGACTCAATTCGCCGTCCGAAATCAAACTGTTTGCAGGCTGGCGCACCGTGCGCCGCGACAGCTGGAGCAAACGTTTTGGCTCACGATTTGCCAATGCCATCCGCCAGCGTCTGCTGGGCGATGCAACACCGGATACTGGCTGCGGGATCAAGCTGTTCGAGCGCGCTGCGTTCCTCGATTTGCCGGCGTTCAATCATATGCATCGGTATCTACCCGCCTTGATGCAAGCCCAAGGCCATCAAACGGTCAGCGTTGCGGTTGCCCATCGCGCCCGTCAAGCCGGCGAATCGAACTACACCAACTGGGGTCGTTTGCGAGTCGGATTGGTCGACCTCATTGGCGTCAGCTGGCTGTTACGACGGCGAGTGGCGGTGGCGAGTAGCGAAGTGCAGAGTCGGCCCCATCAGCTAACTGAACTCGCCCGCAACACAGGGATTGCGCGATGAACGAAACCACCATCTGGATTGGCATTGGCTTGGTCGGCCAAGCTTTGTTCTCTGCGCGCTTCATCTTGCAGTGGCTGGCCTCTGAAAAGGCGCGCCGCAGCGTGGTGCCCAAAGCATTTTGGTATTTCAGCTTGGGCGGCAGCGCGGTGCTGCTGGCGTACGCAATTCACCGTGCTGATCCTGTATTTGTGATTGGACAAGCGACTGGCTTCGCAATCTATCTACGCAATCTTTGGCTGATCGAGGTAAACCATCGACGCTCGCTGTCGGAAGACGGGACCTAAGAACCGGCGCTGTGTCGGCAATGCACCGCCTCGCGACCGGTCCGGCTGTGTTTGCGGGAGCGCTGCATCCGCCTAGGAAACCGCAAACCTTCGCTTCTCGCTCGACCCATTGGCAGTCAACTGCGGCTAATGCGCACGCTCCGCTGCCCGCTGCGGCAGGACGAGAAGCAAAACGGCAATCGCCAAGAACAGCACTCCCGTCGCCGTGTAGCGACTGAAGTCCAAGCCACCAAGCGCAACCGGTTTGTCGAGGAAATCGCCGATGACGGCTCCCAGCGGGCGCGTGAGAACAAAGGCAGACCAGAACAACGCGGTGCGGCTTGATTGGGTGAAGTAAGACAGCGCAGCCACAATCATGAGTAGCCCCCCAAATATTGCGGCGGCGCCGAGATAGCCCAAGCCTGCGGTATCGGCGGTCCAATCTCCCAGTGCCGTACCCAGCGTCTGCGAAAACATGACGGTGAGCCAGTAATAAAACTCTGCGTGTGGCGTACTGATCGAAGCGACATCGATCCGGCCAAGTGCCCGGTGCCAGACGTACAAGGTTGCAATCAACAGACCCAGCAGCAAAGTCGAACCGCCGGTGTAGCCGATACCCAGCGAACGCGTCGCATAGTCTGCGAGCGTTGTGCCCACGGTGGTCGACGCGATGATGGTTGCCCAGTACAGGAACGGGTGGAACGCTCTTGCTCGAACCTGCAGCACAACTGCTGCGACGAAAAGGATCATGAAGATCCCGGTACTTAGCAAATAGCCGAAGTCCATGGACATTGAGACCGCATCACCACCTGTTTCACCTAGCGTGGTTGCCAAAATCTTGATGATCCAAAAGCCAAGCGTGATCGCTGGCACCTTGGCGAGTGCTGCTTTGCCGGTTGCATCCACGCGGACTAGGCCTCTACTTGGTGACAGGTAATGCTTGGCCGAGCCCCAAAGGCGGCCAAGCTAACGGCGTTTTATCCCGTTTGACGGGACGGTCGGCAGCTTTGAAATAAATCCAGTGCTGGCTCGTAAACCGTCGTTTCGATCTCAAGCAGTCCCAACACTGAGTGGAAAAGATTGTCATGACTGGCAGGCTTCGCCGCCTCGGCCCGCAGGCATTCGGGGTCGATCGCCGTGCGGTCGCGAAGATTCTCGGAAAGCCAGGCCACCATGGGCACGTGCGTCTGCTGCGCGGGCGCGATTGCATAAGGCACGCCGTGCAGATAAAGACCCAACTCGCCCAGCGACTCGCCATGATCCGAAACATAGATCATGGCGCTGTCATAGCCGCGAGTCTGTTTGAGTAAGGCAATCACCTTCGCCAACCAATAGTCGCCGTACAGCACCGCGTTGTCATAGCTGTTGGTGATCTGCTCGGCGCTGCAATCACCAAGATCAGCGCTTTCGCAGCCCGGCTGAAAGCGCGCAAACGCTGGCGGGTGGCGCAAGTAGTAGGCTGGCCCGTGATTTCCCAGCGGGTGCAACACGATCATCGTGTCGCCACGCTGCGGGTCCAGGTTTGCGGCCAGTCGTCCGACTAACAACTCGTCGAGACAGTGCTCGCCATCGCAAAATTCAGGGTCTAGGTCGACACCCAACTGCTCACTGGGCAAGTCCGCGCATACGCCCTTGCAGCCGGTCTGGTTGTCGATCCAACGCGTCGAAATACCCGCGCGCGAAACCACATGCAGCAGAGAATCGCTGTTTCGAATCTGTTCCTCGTCGTAGTCGTGCCGACCCATCACCGAAAACATGCAAGGCAAGGACACCTCGGTGCTGGTACCGCAGGCGGTGACATCCGGAAAATTGATGACATCCAACTGACTCAGATTCGGCGTTGTTTGGCGCTGATAGCCGTTGAGCCCCCAGTTCGCGGCCCGCACTGTTTCGCCAACCACCAGCACCAACAGCAAGGGCCGGCGATTCCCGCCCGCCACCCGCCGACGTGCATCGTCAGCAACAACTGCGCGCGCCGCAGCTGCCGCATGCACATCGCTGCCCGCCACCCTCAGCCCGGCGACGATCAGATTCGCTGGAGTAACCAAGTACCTAGCTTCCCGTTGATTGCGCATCAGCGAGGAGAGATCCTGAGCAGCCAACCATGCGCCGCAGGCCGCCACCAGCAGGGCCGCCGCCAACGCTGCGGCTCGCATGCCCAAGGCGCGCCGCCATGACCGCTTCGGGACCTTTACCCACAGGATGATGACCACCGGTAACGCCGCCATCGCGGAGACTTTGATCAGCATCGACAGCGTCAGCAATTCGCGCGCCTCACCCACCTGTGTGTGCAGGATATTGCGCAACATATTGGCATCGAAAAAAACCGTGTATTGCTGCATGTAGGTGGCAGCTGCCGCCGAGGCCAAGCTCAGCAGGATCAGCCAAGGCTTGATTGTCCAGCGCCCGCTGGGCAGTGCGAACAGGATGAAGTGGATGGCCACCACCAGCAGAAGGGTGCCACCACCCATTCGCCACGTGCTCAGTTCGCCCAGCGCGCGGCCCTCCAACGCGGCGCGCCAGAACATTGAGTTAGCCCCTAGCGTCGCGATCAAACTGGCCACCAACAACAGCGATTCCTGGGACAGACAGGGTCGACCGACTGCTGGAATCTCCCACCAGTGATGCAGATGACCGCGTCGAAATGCGAGCGTGGTCATGCGCGACCGCGTCCAATCATCGGAGTCAGCGCCAAGGCCACGCACCAACAGATCAGCGCCGTCCAGACGTCATGCGACGCGAAGTGGGCACCACGCAACTGCTGAGCAATGCCGAACGTCAAGCCTGCCCCCATCCCGATGGCAAGCCCCATCCAGCGCGCCCGCGGCCACGGGAATCCCGCAAAGTAGAGCGCTAGCCATGCATAGCCCGTACTGGCGTGGCCGGCAGGAAAGCAATGTGCGGTTGGGTACCAAAGTGGCCGTGGGTCAAAGAGCGTCAGGTACGGAGTGACACCGCCCAAGCCCCCAACATCCCAGGGGCAGTCAACTTGCAAAACGCGTTTGAGCCCGGCGACCAGTGCGGTGGAGCACAAAACGCTGGCGACCAAGTACCACCCGGCCCGATGCCAAGGCTTGTAGTTTCCGCGCCAACGAGCCACCGCTAGTGGCACCAGCAACATCAGCCACACCAGCAGGGTCAGTGATCGACCACCCCGATGGATCAGCGTCTCGGTGACGAAGGCGTGCTTGAGCGTCCAGCTATCGCCAAGCCAGCCGAATAACTGCTTCGCCAACCAAAGATCGCCCCCGGCACCGATCAGCCATTCAAGCAAGAGCAGTGAGACCAGCAGCGGCAGAAAGAGATGGTCGATCCAGAATTGCAGCTGCGATAGGCGACCGGCACTTATCGGGGACGCTCGCGATCCGGCGACTTGCAACATGCCTAGAAACCTGATTCGGACGGTTCTCCTTTCTACGACTAGGTGAGTGGGAGACACGTCGGACCGGTGTCAGAAAATAGTCGGTGGCACCCACTATCAAGCAACGCCCGCGGCGCCTCCGCTATTGCCCGGCGCGCTACTCGTCCCCATGCTGCTGCGATGTCCGAGCCCACACCTGTGCTGCCCGTTGAACGCAGCAAAAATGCACGCAGCGAGCTTGCTGTCATCCGCGAATTGCTGCCGTTCTTGCGGCCTTTCCTTGGCCGCATCCTGCTGGCGCTTGGCTGCTTGCTGCTGGCCAAGGCAGCCGGACTCACCGTGCCCCTGGTACTCAAGCGGCTGATCGATGGCCTCAATGTCGAAGTAGGTTTGGCCCTGGTTCCGGTCGCTCTGTTGCTTGCTTACGGTGCCGCGCGTTTGTCCGAACGTGTATTCACCGAGCTGCGACAGATTATTTTTGCGCGAGTGATGGCGCGCACCTCACGCACTGTCATGCTGCGGGTGTTTCGCCACCTGCACGCCTTGAGTTTGAAGTTTCATCTCGCCCGTCGCACCGGCGGCGTGGCGCGCGATGTGGAGCGCGGCGGCTCGGCGATTGCCGATCTGCTCGACTGGACCATCTACACCATCCTGCCGACCCTCATCGAAGTGGTAGCTGTCACCTGCATCCTGGTCTGGCTGTTTGATATCGGCTTCGCGGTGATCGTGATGATCACGCTGGTCGCCTACATCGCTTGGACCATCGTGGTCACCGAATGGCGGACCAAGTATTACCGCGCGTCAGTGGAAGCCGACACGCGTGCATCGGCGCGTTCCGTCGATTCGTTGCTCAACTACGAGACGGTGAAGTACTTCAACAACGAGGAACACGAAGCGCAGCGCTATGACGAGAACCTGCAAGCCATGGAGGCCGCGCAGGTCCTGAGCTACAAGACCCGCGCGCTGCTGAACGTAGGCCAGAATGCCATCGTTACCCTCGGCGTGACCGCTTTGATGTGGCGCGCGGCCGCCGGCGTAGTCGCTGGCGATTTGACGGTGGGTGACCTGGTGTTGGTCAACGCCTATCTGTTGCAGTTGGCGATACCGCTCAACTTTCTCGGCATGATGTATCGCGAGGTCAAGCAAGCCTTGACCAATCTCGAACGCCTGTTTGGCCTGCTGGATGAAAACCTCGAAGTGCGTGATCGCGACGGCGCGCGCGAACTGGTGACGCAGCAGCCGAGTCTGCGCTTTGAGGCAGTCGAGTTCGGGTATGACAGTCGCCGCGAAATCCTGCACGGCATCGATTTCGAAGTTGCGCCCGGCGCCACGGTCGCCGTGGTCGGCCATTCCGGGGCCGGCAAGTCGACGCTGTCCAGGCTGCTGTATCGCTTTTATGACGTCAGCGGCGGCAGCATCCGCATCGATGGTTGCGATATCCGCGACCTCACTCAACAGTCGTTGCGGCGCGCCATCGCCATCGTTCCGCAAGACACCGTGCTGTTCAACGACAGCATCTACTACAACATCCTGTACGGGCGGCCGAACGCCAGTCGCGATGAGGTCGAAGATGCTGCGCGTGCGGCGCATATCCATGAGTTCATCCACGCTTTGCCGGATGGTTACGAAACCAGCGTCGGCGAGCGCGGTCTCAAGTTGTCAGGTGGCGAAAAACAGCGTGTGGCGATTGCTCGCGCATTGTTGAAGAATCCCGCGATCCTCATTTTCGACGAGGCTACCTCGGCGCTGGATTCAAAATCCGAGAAAGCCATCCAGTCCGAACTGGATCGGATCGCAGTCGGTCGCACTACCTTGGTGATCGCGCACCGGTTGTCGACAGTGATGCATGCCGATCAGATTTTAGTGCTTGACCAAGGCCGAATCGTCGAGCGCGGCACGCACACTGAACTGCTAGCCAAGCACGCGCACTACGCGCAGATGTGGCGGCTGCAGCAGCAAAGCGAACCCTTGCTCGGCGCACTCAACGCTGAGTAAACGGTGTCACATGTCTGATGTGAACTTGCGTTAATCGCCGCCTGATTCGCACGTTTCCCAGAGGCGGCGGGCATACTTCAAGGATGCTTTGTCATGCCACAGGAATCGCGAAATTCACCCACACGATAATCACGTTGTGCGACCGCGTGGCGGGCGGTCGCAGCCGTCTGCGCGGGCGTTGGCCACTGCTACTGCTGATGCTTTTTTGGGGCACGGCGCAGGCCACTGACTCCTGCGATTTCACTCCCAATAGCTATACCGTTCGCTCTGCGACAACCGAGTCGTTCGAGCCACTGGGTAGTCACCTCAGCCTGCCCCCACGGCTAAGGCCAACGCTTTCAGAAGTACGATTCACCCTGCCCCCGATTGATCGCGAATGCGTGTTGCTGATTGATCGGGTGTCGCTGTATGCGCTCAGCGTGGTGGTCGACCAGCAGCCAGCGGTCAGCTTCGATTTCTTTCGACCTGGAGACACTGACCGCTTCGCGGCGGCCGGCTTCACCGTGATGCTGACGCCGCACAGCGAAGCACGCACGGTGACCTTGGCGATCACGCAACTGGGTGTGCTGTCGACACAAATCCAGCGCATCGACATCGCCAACTTGTTAGCGTTGGAACGCCGTATCAGTGCGATGCACGCGCTGTCGATCATTGCTCCGCTGATGATGGCTGTGCTGGTGGGACTGTTCTGGTTGCGCCTTCGCGACCGCGCGCTGGCAGCCTATGTCGGCATGCTGGGTGGACTGGTCTTGGTCACCGCCAGCATCGACGGCACGCTGTATTTTTTTCCCATCGGCGGACTGTTCGCTGGCCTGCGCAGCATGGCGCACATTTTGTTGCTCAGCGTGTTTGGTCTCGCCGTTTGCGTGTTCTTCCGCGAGTTTTTGGCACCGCTGGATCGCAGTGGCCAGCGCACGTTTCTAGGATTGTCGACGGCGTTTGCGTTCACCGGTGTGTCATCCCTGCTGGGCATTCCCGTGTACGACGCGATCATTCAGCACGTCACCACGTTCAGTCTGATGTTGGCGACGCCGCTGTTGATCTGGCAAGGCTTGCGAAGCTATCGCGCAAGGCATCCGTCGTCCATCTATTTCCTGATCGGATGGACCTTGCCCCTCGGGGCCATTCCGCTGCGCTTGATGGCCGAGTATGGCGTGATCGACTGGAATTTCTGGATTCGCTACTCGCCACGCTTGGGATTTCTGATCGAGGCCATGGTGTTCGCGCTGGGGCTCACCGATCGCATCCTGCGCGTGCGCATCGAGCGCGACCGCGCCGAGCAAGCGCGGGCGCGTACCGAACGTTCGTTGATCAGCTATCGGCAACTTGCTGAAGCCGACTCACTGACCGGCTTGGCCTCCCGCCGTGCGCTGGAGACCGAGCTCGGTCGCTGGGATGCCGAAGCCATCAGCGGTGCCTGCTTGTTCATCGACCTCGACCGCTTCAAGGATTTCAATGATCGATTTGGTCACGCCGAGGGTGACGATGCCTTGCGCAGCGTGGCCAAGCGTTTGCTGGAACTGATGCCATCCGATGCACAGCTTGCTCGCTATGGCGGCGAGGAAATCGTCGCCCTGTTGCCGGCGTTTACGTTGGATGGCGCCCACGAACTTGCTGAATGCGCGCGCTCGTTGGTCGAAGGCAGCGTTGCAGGGCCCGACCACAGCCCGGTCACTGTGAGCATTGGTGTTGCCGAGCGACGCCCTGAGGAACCGATGGCGAAAACCTTGGCGGGCGCCGATGCGGCGCTGTATCGGGCCAAGGCCGCAGGCCGGAATCGGGTGGAAAGCCGCGCATAAGCGCGCGCAAGCGTTCACCAAAGCGGTCGTTGAACGCACGCTAAACCAAGCATCTCCGTGCGCCACCGTATGGCCTGTTGACAAACGCCCACTTGAAACGTACGTTTGAATCCAAGGGATAACGCGAACGGATTCGACGGTCTTCGCTTCAAGAGCAAGACTGCTTCACTGAAATCACGCTTGGGGAGAAGCATGATGCGTCGTTTTGTTTGCCGCGCGTTTTTTTGCCGCGTTGTCGCGGTCGCAATGTTGTGTGCCTTGCCGCTGGTGTCGATGGCCCAAGCGGGCTACACCCAGACCCGTTATCCCATCGTGCTGGTACACGGTCTGCTGGGATTTGATTCCCTATTCGGCGTTTACGATTATTGGTACGGCGTGCCGAGTAATCTCACCTCCGGCGGCGCGCGTGTGTATGTTGCCAACGTGTCTTCGAGCAATTATTCAGAAGTTCGGGGCGAGCAGTTGATTCGCGAGCTGGATACGCTGCGCGCCATTTACGGCCACAGCAAATTCAATCTCATTGGCCACAGTCATGGCGGGCCCACCATTCGCTACGTCGCCTCGGTGCGTCGCGACTTGGTCGCCTCGGTGACTACCGTTGGCAGCCCGCACACCGGCAGCAAGGTGGCGGATGGTCTCAACGCCACCCTACCGCCGGGTTCGGCACTACGCCCCTTGGTCGCTGGATTCGTCAACGCGCTGTCGGTGCTGATTGAAGTGCTGTCTGGCGACAACGATCCGCAGGATGCCTTGGCGGCACTGGCGTCCCTGTCATCAAGTGGCTCGGCCACATTCAATGCGCGGCATCCGCAAGGCAAGCCCAGCAGCGCTTGCGGTCAGGGTGCGGCAGTCGTCAATGGCGTGCGCTACTACTCTTGGGGTGGCACGTCGGTGCTGACTCACGTGCTGGATCCCAGCGATGCGCTGATGGGCGCGGGCAGTCTGTTCTTCGGCTTCGAGCAAAACGACGGCTTGGTCGGCAAATGCTCCTCGCATTGGGGAGTGGTGCTGCGCGACGACTATGGCTGGAATCATCTGGATGAGGTCAATCAAGTGTTCGGCCTCACCAGCTGGTTTGCTTCAAGCCCAGTGTCGGTGATTCGCAGTCACGCCAATCGGCTGAAGATCGCCGGGCTGTAGCCTGCTGACGGCAGTTTCGAAAGTGCTTTCGATGCGCCGGCGCGTGGTGGTCGGCGGAGTGATTGCGCTGCTGATGGGCTTGGTCTTGTTGCTGACGCGACAAGGCCAAGTTCCCACACCAAACCTAGGCAGCGAAAAACTACCGCATGCGGAGCAGTCAATCGAGCTGAAGGTCGCGCTCGACTCCACCGCCGTCGCCACTGGTGCCGCCACCGCAAGCACTCAGGAGCTGGCCGACAGCGCTCTCATCGCACGCTGGCAAGCAAGCTCCCTGCGTGGTACCGAAGTCGATGGTGCTGTCCGCTTCAGCGCCGACGGCAGACTGATTCGAGACCTTGGCCTGCGCCAATTGATCGAGCATTTTCTCAGCTTGAGCGGCGAGTTCAGCGATGCCGATATCCGCCGACTATTGGCTCTGCACGTCACTGCGCTGCATGGCCGTGCGGCCACCGATGGCGTGTTGGCGACATTTGACCAATACGTGAGCATGCGCAACGAGTTGGCTGGCGTGCCGGCGATTGGTGATTTGGGGCAGCGCTTTGCGGCGATCCGAAGCATCCGCGAACGCTGGTTTGGTGCAGACAGCGAGGCCATGTTTGGTAGCGAACACGCGCAGGTGGCGCTAACGCTTGAACGTCAGGCGATAGCCAACGACACCGCTCTGACGCCCGCGCAACGTGTGCAACGATTGGCTGAGTGGGATGCCGCCCGGCCGCCGGCGCAACGCGCGGCCGAAGCCAATGCCTTGAGTGCTCAGCTTGCCGAGCAGCAGACCGAGCAGATGGATGCTCTGCAGATCGATGCAGATGCGCGCTACACCGAACGCAGCGAACTTTGGGGCGAAGACGCCGCACAACGCTTGGCCGCCTTGGACCAGGCGCGGCAGCAGTGGGATCAGCGACTCAGTGACTACAGTCGGGCGCGCGATCAAATTCAACGCGACCCTCGCCTCAATTCAGCACAACGGCAAGCCGCCATCGACACACTGCGCAGGACTGGCTTTGACGCAAGCGAACAAGTGCGCATCGAGTCGCTGGAGGCGATCGATCAGCTGCCGGGCGGCGGCTGAGGCTCACGTAATGAAAAGCGGTAGCGCGGGATCGCGGCCCTCCTTCGAATGGTGTCGCTCGCGTCGCTGTTGGAGAGCGCCGCTCCTGCGGCGCTGCTCTTCGGACTCACCGAGCCAACAGCTGCCGCGCCGGAGCGCGGCCCTCCAAGAGCAGGTCCGTGAAACGGACTAACGACCCATGCGACGACGCGGCAACTCGTCGCGCTCAACCGCGCCATCCTCGTTGCGATCCAAAAAGGTAAACAATCGCAGCTTGTTGGCCGAAACCTCAGCGGTGGTGACGATTCCGTTGCCATCACGATCTAGACGCGCAAAACGCTCACGCGCCCGCACTTCGCGTTGCGCTTCGCGGAAAGCGCGGGCTTCTTCAAAGGTCACTGCCCCATCGTTGTTGCCGTCGAGTCCGGCTTGGCGCGCGGCCAGTTCGGCATCGAATTCGGCGCGAGTCACGACGCCATCGGCATCGGCGTCGATGCGTTCGAACGCGTGCAGAAAGCCACCGCCGTGACGGCCTTGGCCACGATCACGCGGGCCTGCTGTTGCAGCGATGGAGACACTACCCGCCACCAGCGCGGCGATGGCCAACCACTTCCATTTGCTCGATGAGATTTGCATGTTCGGTTCCTTGATGTGGATGCGGGACTGAGCGATTCGAGAGGCGCGATAAGCGCCCTCGACTGCCAATAACGCGCACGGATTGGATCGGTTGGCAGCGTGCATTGACGCGTTCACATTCGAGCAAGCTGGCGTGCGCAGGAGGTCTGCAAACGCGACCGGTAGAATGGCGCTACTGATTGACCAAACCTCCAAGCCAATTCACGCATGCCCGATCTTATTCGCCCCAGCTTTCATGGCTTTGAACAAATCCCGCTGCACGAATACGCCGAGCGCGCGTATCTCGACTATTCGATGTACGTGGTACTGGATCGCGCCCTTCCCTTTCTTGGCGACGGCTTAAAGCCCGTCCAACGGCGAATCATCTATGCCATGAGTGAGCTGGGCTTGGCCTCCCCTGCCAAGCCAAAGAAATCCGCGCGCACGGTAGGTGATGTGATCGGCAAATTTCATCCACATGGCGACAGCGCTTGCTATGAAGCGCTGGTGCTGATGGCGCAGCCGTTTTCGTATCGCTATCCATTGATAAATGGCCAAGGCAATTTCGGCTCCAGCGACGATCCAAAATCGTTTGCCGCGATGCGCTACACCGAGTCCAAACTGACACCGATCGCCGAAGTCTTGCTCGGCGAACTGGGCCAAGGCACGGTCGACTGGTCGGACAATTTTGACGGGACCCTGCAAGAGCCCACTTGGCTACCCGCGCGCCTGCCGCATCTACTATTGAATGGCACCACCGGCATCGCGGTCGGCATGGCCACCGACATTCCGCCGCACAACCTCAACGAAGTCGTCAGCGCCTGCATCCGTTTGCTGGATGACCCCGAGGCCACTACACGCGATCTCTGCGAACACTTGCGCGGCCCGGATTACCCGACTGAAGCCGAAATCATCACGCCCGCCGCTGATCTGCTGAAGATATATGAGACCGGCGGTGGCAGCGTGCGTGCACGCGCCACGTTCACCCGCGAGGGGCAGAACATCATCATCAATCACCTCCCGTATCAGGTCAGCCCGAGCAAGGTCATCGAGCAAATTGCGCAGCAGATGCGGGCCAAAAAACTGCCGTGGTTGGAAGACATCCGAGACGAATCCGACCACGCCAATCCGACCCGCATCGTGCTGGTGCCGCGCTCCAATCGTGTCGATGTCGACGGTCTGATGGGCCACTTGTTTGCGACCACCGATCTGGAGCGCAGCTTCCGCGTCAACTTCAATGTGATTGGCCTTGCTGGCAAGCCGCAGGTCAAGCCGCTCAAGGCGTTTCTCGCCGAATGGTTGCTGTTTCGCATCGACACCGTGCGCCGTCGTTTGAGCCATAGGCTGGAGCGCGTCGAACGCCGCCTGCACTTGTTGGAAGGTCTGTTGGTGGCCTTCCTCAATCTGGATGAAGTGATTCGCATCATCCGCACCGAGGACGAACCGAAAGTCGTGTTGATGCAGCGTTTCGTGCTCAGCGACACGCAGGCCGAGTACATCCTTGAGACCAAGCTCAAGCAACTGGCGCGGCTGGAGGAAATGAAGATTCGTGGCGAGCAGACCGAACTGGATGTCGAGCGCGAGCAACTGATTTCCGTACTGGCTTCACCGGCCAAACTCAAGCGCAAAGTCAAAGACGAATTGCTGGCCGACGCCAAAAAATTCGGCGACCCACGCCGATCGCCACTGATTGCTCGCGGCGCCGCGCAAGCGATGTCGGAAACCGAGCTGTTGCCCAGCGAACCCATCACCGTGGTGATCTCAAGCAAGGGCTGGATCCGCGCCGCCAAAGGTCACGATGTCGATCCCGCCGGGCTCACTTATCGCGATGGCGACAGCCTGTGTCACTCAGCGCGTGGGCGCAGTTCCCAGCAAGCCGCGTTCCTGGATAGTCATGGCCGCGCCTACTCGACTCCGGCCCACACATTGCCGTCCGCACGCGGCGCTGGCGAACCCTTGAGCAGCCGTTTTGCGCCAGCCGCCGGCGCACGCTTTGTCAGCGCCGTAATCGCCGAGCCCGAGGTGCGCCTGGTCATCGCATCAAGTTTCGGCTACGGATTCGTAACGCGCTTTGAGAGTCTTGTGGGCCGCCAAAAAGCCGGCAAATTGCTGCTCAACTTGACTGACGGGGCTGACGTCTTGCATCCCGCCTTGGTCAACGATGTCGCCACCGACATGCTGGTTGCGGTCACTTCCAGCGGCCATTTGCTCGCCTTCCCGCTTACCGAATTGCCCGAATTGGACAAAGGCAAAGGCAACAAACTGATCCAGATTCCGCCAGCCAAACTCAAATCCGGCGACGAACGCGTACTCGCTGTCGTCAGCTTGCGCAGTGGGGGTGAACTTACCCTGCACTGTGGGCAACGCAAGCTGGGAATCAGTTGGCGGGATTTGCAGGCGTATGCGGGGTCGCGGGCGAGTCGGGGCAATCAGTTGCCGAGGGGGTTTCAGCGGGTGGATCGCGTAGAGGTTGGTTGACTTGATCCTTGCAATGGGAGCAGCTTGGCCTGACCAACGCTCCCTCATTGGCCAGCGCTTGTGCGAACGATTGTCCGCCAACTATTCGTACCCATTGCCGCATTGCTGATTTGCGCCAATGCCAACGGCACCCAGGTCCGCGAGCCCGCGGAGTTGGTTGATCTTGGTGATCTGTGCATTGCGTATTTCGTGCTTGAGAAAGATCGCGCACGCGCGGGGCTTCGAGATCACAAAGGGATTTTTTACAGAGTAGAACCGGGAAGCTATGTGGGCCGAAACAACGGCCGCATTGAATCAATCACCGAGGAAGCGATTCTTCTCATCGAGATAGTTGAAGCAGGTGGAGGAGACTGGAAGGAACGCGAGGCAACGATTGTTCGCTGTGAACCGGGAAAACTTTCGAGCGAGTAGGTCGCAACCTCTCCAAAGACTCGTCAATCCGGCGGACGCCGGAATCCACTGGCGAGCTCGGTAGGGCGCAATAACCGGAGGGCATCCTGACAAAGCAGCCGAGCAAGCTCGGCTCTACAAAAGCGCGGACGCGGTGCGTGCTCTAGTAGAGCGGAGCTTGCTCCGCTGCTCTTGCCTTAAACAGCGTGGTGGGCAGCGCCAATCCGCTGCTCGCAATCGCTGCAATCAAGCAGGTTCTCCCGCATGCTTGTCTTCGTAATGCACCCTCCTGATGCCTCAGAATACAGTGCGCAAGGTGCGGTCACCCGCACCGTGCATCGCCTGCGCAGCAACCAGATCAAGATCACGCAAGACGCCGTCGCCGATGAAGTACCTATTGCGATCGAATACAACGACGCGCCGTTCGCGGTGATGATGGCAACGCCGCATGATCTGGAGGACTTCGCGTTGGGTTTCTCGCTCAGCGAATCCATCGTTGCAGCACCGAGCATGCTGAGCCTCGAATCCGTCGACACATGGATCGACGGCGCGGTCATCCGACTTCGCATTCCGGCAGATGCCGCCGATGCCTTGCAGAATCGCCGTCGCAATCTGCAAGGCCGCAGTGGATGTGGTGTATGCGGCAACGAATCGATTGCGGCCGTGTTGCAGCCGCCGTCCCCAGTGACCGATTCGCTGCGAATCAGCGCGCGAGCGTTGCAGTGCGCGATGCAACAACTGCGCGAGCGCCAACCGCTGAATGCCGCTACCGGCGCGACCCACGCAGCGGCGTGGGCTTCGGCCGACGGTGCTGTGCTGTGTGTGCGTGAAGACATAGGCCGCCACAATGCGCTCGACAAGTTGATCGGAGGCTTGCATCACGCGGGCTTTGACCCTGCAATTGGATTCGCGGTGATCACGAGTCGCGCGAGTTTCGAGATGGTGTTGAAGGCGGCGCGCGCGGGTATCGAATTACTGGCTGCCATTTCGGCTCCGACGGCGCTGGCGATCGCGCTTGCCGACAGTGCTGGTCAGACCCTCATCGGCTTCGCGCGTGGGGCCGACTGCGTGATCTACACGCATCCGCATCGGATCATAGGCGACACGATGCACGAGACATCGGCATGAGCAACAACCCGATCCAACCCAACGACAACCCCGCCGGTGGTTGGGGCGCGCTGCGAAGCGTCGCGCGGCATCTGCTTGAGCAAGGCGTGCCGGCGCATGGTGCCAAGACGCTGCTTTCGGTCAACCAACCCGATGGCTTTGACTGCCCCGGTTGTGCTTGGCCAGATCGCGATCACACCTCCACGTTTGAGTTCTGCGAAAACGGCGCCAAAGCCGTCGCGGCTGAGGCCACTCGCCATCGGGCGACGCCTGAGCTGTTTGCGAAGTACAGCGTGGCTGAACTGGCCAAGCACAGCGACCACTGGTTGGAGAATCAGGGTCGGCTCACGCATCCGCTGCGTTGGGACAGCGCTTCGGATCACTACCTGCCGGTGAGTTGGGATGAGGCTCTCGCTCTCATTGCATCGCACTTGAATGGTCTGGACTCGCCGAACGAGGCGATCTTCTATACCTCCGGCCGCACTAGCAACGAGGCGGCGTTCCTGTATCAGTTGTTCGTGCGCGAATTCGGAACGAACAACTTTCCGGACTGCTCGAACATGTGTCACGAGCCGTCCGGAGTCGCTCTCAAGGCGCAGATCGGAGTCGGCAAGGGCACCGTGTCGCTGCATGACTTCGAGTTGGCCGATGCGATCCTGATTTTTGGCCAGAACCCGGGCACCAACCACCCGCGCATGCTCGGTGAACTGCGCCAAGCGGCCAAACGCGGCGCCGCCATTGTCTCGTTTAACCCTTTGCGAGAGCGTGGACTGGAGAAATTCGCCGATCCACAGAACACGCGGGAAATGCTCACCGGCGGCTCGACCAAGATTGCCTCGGACTTCTTTCAGCTGCGCATCGGCGGCGATCTGGCAGCGGTCAAGGGCATCATCAAGCACGTGTTGGAGGTCGATGCCGAGCGGCAACGCAACCACCAGCCGCGTGCGCTCGATCTTGCCTTCATCGCCGAGCACACAGTCGGGTTTGAAGCGTTCGCGGCAGACGTCCATCAAGAATCCTGGGCGACCATCGAGGCCGAATCCGGACTGAGCCTTGCGGAGCTCAAGCGCGCCGGTGAAATCTATCTGCGCGCAGAGCGCAGCATCTGCTGCTGGGGCATGGGCATCACCCAGCACAAGCATTCGGTGGCGACGATTCAGATGATCGCCAACCTGTTGCTGCTGCGCGGCAATCTGGGTCGCCCTGGCGCCGGTGCCTGCCCGGTGCGCGGCCATAGCAATGTGCAGGGCGACCGCACGATGATGATCTTCGAGAAGCCCGACGCCGCATTTCTTGATCGGCTAGGCGCGGTTTTCGATTTTTCGCCGCCACGTGAGCCGGGCTTCGACACCATCGGCGCGATCGAGGCCATGCGCGATGGCCGCGCGCGCACCTTCTTCGGCATGGGCGGCAATTTCGCCACTGCCACGCCAGACACCGAAGCCACGCATGCCGCATTGCGTCGCTGCGATCTCACCGTACACGTCACCACCAAACTCAACCGCAGCCATCTGGTGCATGGGCGCGATGCACTGATTTTGCCCTGCTTGGGTCGGACTGAAATCGACATGCAGGCGAGCGGCCCGCAAGGCGTGACGGTCGAGGATTCGATGAGCATGGTGCACCTCTCGGCTGGCATCAATGCGCCCGCCGCGCCAACCTTGCTATCTGAGCCCGCGATCGTCGCGCGGCTCGCTGCAGCGACTCTCGGCACCCGCAGCAAGACGCCGTGGCTATGGCTAATCGAAAACTACGATCGCATCCGCGACCGAATTGCCGATGTATTCGATGAGTTCCACGACTTCAACGCTCGCGTGCGCGTTCCCGGCGGCTTTCGCTTGCCCAACACCGCCGCCGAGCGCCATTGGCGCAACCCCGAAGGCAAAGCGGTGTTCAAGGCGCACGCCGTGCCCACGGACACGCCGTTGCACCGCGCTCGCGCCGGTCGCAAGCAACCCGTGTTCCTGCTCGCCACCACGCGTTCGCACGACCAGTACAACACCACCATCTACGGCATGAATGACCGCTACCGCGGCGTTTTCGGCGAACGCCGCGTGTTGTTCATCAATGGCGCCGACATCGAGCAGTTAGGAATGCGCGCGGGCGACTGGGTCGATCTGGAAAGCATTTGCGATGACGGCGTGCGCCGCCAGGCCAAACGTTTTTTATTGGTTGACTACAACATCCCGCGCGGCTGTCTGGCTGCCTATTACCCGGAAACCAACACGCTGGTTCCGCTATCCAGCTTCGCCGATGAGGCCCGCACGCCCACCTCGAAATCCATCCCAGTGATTCTTGCACCGCATGTGTCTGATCCTGATTCTGTTGCAGGTGTCAGCCGTCAGATCGACAGCACCCTGATTCCGTGAGCCCGATTCCGTGAGTTCCGACACCGCCGATCATTCCTTGCGCGAGGCCGTGCTTCGCGAACTGGCAGGCGCACCCGAAGGCGTATCGCTGCCGCGCCTGTGCAAGCGGCTGAATGTGCGGATGAGCGCGTTGCTGCGGACGCTGGCGTGGCTGGGCGATGAGGCGATTGGCGAGCATCGCGGGTTGGGGTTGGTGCGAGTTGAGCAGCGGGGTGAGCTGCAGGTCGCGGTGCTTTGTCCCCACTCGGCACTGGGGCACGATTCTCGGCGTGACCTAGCGGATACCTGAAAAGGCTTCGCCACTTACCGCGCTTTACGCAACTTTTCGGCCGTCCAAACGTTGGAGGAATTAGGACGAGAAAAGGCAGCAGCCCCAACAGCGTCCTAGGGCGGGTCTCGACCCGCCAAAACTGCGCCGAACTCTGACTCATCGCGGCGGGCCAAGGCGCCATGGTCCGCCCTACATCTCCCTGCCGTTTGGTGGTGGTTACTCTGACTTGGTCGCAGCGGTTCTCAGCGTTCCACCCGCAATAATCTTGGCCCGCAACCCGCCCTTGCCGGCCAGCGCATTCAAGGCACCGGGAGCGACCGCTTCTTCCATCCAGAAACATGGTCTCGCCTCTTCTGTGCCGAAGAAGCGCAGGCCTTGCAGCTCGAACTCTTTGCCTATGAGTTGATTAAGGTCTTGCCCGCTGACGACGACATTGCGCCGATAGACGTCCGCGCCTTTGTCGACGATTCCCAGCAACTCGCAAATCCGCTGGTGGGTTTCGATTTCGAAAAAGGTGATTTGCCCCTTGAAATCGGGCTTGTAGTCGAAATACCGATCACCGCGAATGCCACTGCCCGCGACACATGCAATCTGTGGCACTTCGATGATCGGTGTCGTTCCTGCCGGGCCGCCGAAGTGACCGACGTAGGTGTGTTCGGGGGAGATGAAGAGATGCAGGATTTCCACGGAGTCAGGTTAGCCACGATGTCCGAGGTGCGCAATGAGAGCGGAGAACGACTTGCCCGGTCAAGCGTCTTGCGGCCTGCGATTGACTGCCTCGCCGTGACGCGCACCTGATTCAAAGCGCTCACCTGCGGCCACGTCATACGGTCATCGCCTGACGCAACACAACTATTTTGTCGCGCGCGCATTCTCGGCGGTAGGCAGCGAAGACGCTTTGCGGATGCTGGCGACCATGAACTCGCCGAGTCGTTGCGCAAGCACTGCCCAGGCCGTGGCTATGAGTGCGAGCGCAGAAAAAAGCAGCGCTGGGAGCAGGTTTTCATAGCTCGACTTGGCGTCCGGCCACAGGGCAAAGAGGTAGCCGCAAAGTGCTACCGCGCCGGAGACCACGGCAACCCGCCACAGCGCGACCGGCTTGCGTTCAGCGCGGATTGCTCGAATTGCCGCGTCGATCACGTAGACCACCAGCGACAGCTTGGCCCAGACCAGCATCAGCGACGATCCATCGCCGTGGCCGTATTCGTCGACGCCGCCAAGCCAGGCATAACCGCGAAGCAGGGCACGGGATACTGTCGCGGTTGAAGTGCCCTCACCTGCCTCAAATCCCCAAGTCGCCAACGCCAACAGCACCCAGCCGGCATGGAAAACCACTACGCCGAAAGCTTGGGTGCCAGCGAGAAAGCGAATGGCCTGGATGCCGATGTGACTACCAAAGGATGTCTGCACAAAGCTCCTGTGAGGACGCGCCGCCAGTGAGCGACGCCGCACAGTAGCAAGCGTGACCGGCAACGGGATAGCGACCTCAAGGGCCAGCAGCGCAGTTGCGCGCGTCCAACGGGAAAGCGCGCTCCGAACTGCCTCAATCCGTCTTGGCGTTCACCACCGCCGAACCCGCCGCGATTGCCGCC
>JANNWF010000200.1:0-2579 GCA_031408455.1 Pseudoxanthomonas sp.
CCGACGCCAACGACGGTCGCCTGGTCCATCAGGAATGTCTTCACTGCGGAGCGGCGGCCGCGACTTAGCCGGTACAGCAGCGCACCGTCGAATTCATCCGCCAACGGCTCGGGTCCGAGGTTGGCCAGCAGCGGATGGGCTTCGCCATGTGGCTGCCACAGCAGCGCGCCAAACCGGCGCGGGTCATTCAAGCGCAGGATGGCATCGCCCTCGATGAGCAAATCCACATGGTCATGCGGCGCTGCCGGTGTGCCGGCCGGCAGTACGCGCAGACAGCCCGACATCCCCAGATGCAGAATCGCACTGCCGGTTTCGGCATCGATCAACAAATACTTGGCGCGCCGCCGTACGGCGTGGATGGTCTGACCGGGCAGCTCATCGCGAATGGCCAATGCAATGGGCCAGCGCAGATCGGGCCGCCGCAAGGTCGTCGCTAGCACGCGCCGGCCAATCAAGTGCGGCGCAATACCGCGGCGGGTGGTTTCGACTTCCGGAAGTTCGGGCATGGTGGCGAGCTATGTGTGGATGGTTACAAGTGGTCGACAGACCAGAGATCGCGCAACTTTCCGCCTGACTAAGCGCTTCCATACTGGGGCGAAGGGATGGTAAGGCGGAAAACCTGCGGGCATCATGCGCGATGGAATCACAGGAGTTACGCATGTCTTCCTACTTTCTTGACTGGCTGGTGGGTGGTTTTACCGGTGCCAGTTGGAGCACGGTCGCGATCTATTTTCTGATCGCGACGCAATTGACCATCTTCTCGGTCACGCTGTATTTGCATCGTAGCCAAGCGCATCGGGCGGTCGATTTTCACCCGGCGCTGGCGCATCTGTTCCGGTTGTGGACGTGGTTAACCACGGCCATGATTACCCGCGAGTGGGCGGCCATCCACCGCAAGCACCACGCCAAATGTGAGACCGAAGAGGATCCGCACAGCCCGCAGTTCAAAGGCATCAGCACGGTGATGTGGCGCGGCGTCGAGCTGTATCGCAACGCCCGCGCGCAACGCGACGACATCGAGAAGTACGGCAAGGGCTGCCCGGACGATTGGATCGAGCGCAAGCTGTATTCGCGCTACGCCACCTTGGGCCCGACCCTGATGCTGTTCATTTGCGTTGGCCTGTTTGGTGCCAAGGGTTTGGCCGCTTGGGCACTGCAAATGGCGTGGATTCCCATTTGGGCCGCAGGCGTCATCAACGGCTTGGGCCATTGGTGGGGCTATCGCAATTTTGAAACCTCTGACACCGCCACCAATCTGTCGCCGTGGGGCGTATGGGTGGGCGGCGAAGAGCTGCACAACAACCATCACGCCTTTCCCAGTTCAGCCAAGTTCGCGCTGCGGCGTTGGGAAGTGGACATCGGTTGGGTAGCGATCTGTGGCTTGCAGAAACTCGGCTTGGCCAAGGTGCTGCGCGTCGCGCCGTCGCTGGATGTGCGTCCTAACGTCCACATGCCCGACGGCGAGACCATGAAGGCGCTGCTGGCGCATCGTTTCCAAGCCATGACCGACTATTACCGGCAGGTGATGCTGCCGGCACTGCGCGAAGAGGCCGCTCAGGCTGGCGACAGTTTGCGCCGCTTGCCGCGCCGCTTGCGCAAAGGTTTGGCCGACGACGGGCGTTGGCTAGACGCCGAAGCGCGCGCCAAACTGCAAGCCTTCATCGCCAAGAAACCCAAGCTGGCGACCTTGGTCGAATACCGCGCTCGTTTGGCCGCCGTGCTTGAAGAGCGTTCGACCGATGCCAACGCCAGCATGCAACGCCTGCAGGAATGGTGTCGCGAAGCCGAAGCCTCCGGCATTCGCGCACTGCAAGACTTCGCCGCTCGCCTGCGGGGCTATGCGCTGGCGCCTGCGACGGCGTGATTGGCGGATTGCATGAGGCCAACGTGAGCGGGCGAAAGCGCCCAGCCAATTGGGCCGCATGCGCGTTGCTTGGCTTGGCTGCGTTGCTGACGTTCAACGCAATGGCGCAGAACACGCCGGCGGATTACCTGCGGCGCATCGACAGCAATGCCGATGCGCGGCTTGATCTGTCCGAGTTCCAGTCCTACATGAGCGCCGGCTTCGACGCGCGGGACCACAATCGCAACGCCGTGCTTGACCTTGACGAACAGCCCGCCGGCGCGCGCCGCCGGCCCTTGAGCCGCGTCACCCATCTGCGCGCGCTTGAAGCCGGCTTCCGCCGCCAGGATCGCAATCGCGACGGTTACCTCAGCGCTAGCGAATTGAGCGCGCCGCCGGGTTAGACGCGGCCTCTTGAAAGCATTGCGGATGCAAGTGTGGCCGTCCTCCTGAGACTTGACCTCGGGGCCATGCTCGCGCAAGCGGCCAACTCAGCCATATCCAGACCGAATCGCCAGAGTCACCAGCTCGACCGCATTGGCGACGTTCAGTTTTCGATATAGGCGGCAGCGGTAAGCATCCACCGTTGCAGGCGAAACCGGCATGCCAAAAGCGACCTGTTTGCTGCTGCTGCCGGCAAGTACACCATCCAACACATCACGCTCGCGTGCAGTCAGATCAGCGAAAATCGGCGCGTGTTCGGGCTGCGGTTCCGAGTGAACTCGACCCACGCAGG
>JANNWF010000201.1:0-1725 GCA_031408455.1 Pseudoxanthomonas sp.
AGGGACTTCATCACCAGCAACAGGTGGCTCAGGTGGTGGTGGACCCGGTAACAATTCGGCTACTGGCGACCTCAACGACGGGTCTGCGGGAATGTCTGGTCAAGGTAACGCAGGCGGTGACGGTTATGGCGACACCACCACCACCACCAATCGTGCGGGTGGCGGCGGTGGCGGTGCGGGTGCCGTTGGCACAGCGGCTGCTGCTGCTGTTGGCGGAAACGGCGGCGCAGGCACAGCTTCAAGCATCACAGGAACAAGTGTCACACGAGCGGGCGGCGGTGGTGGCGCTAAAGTCGGTTCATCTGGCACAGCAGGGACCGGTGGAACTGGTGGTGGTGGCAACGGTGTAATCAACGCAGGGACTGCTGGAAGCGGCACTGCTAACACCGGCTCAGGTGGTGGTGGTGCAATCAACACAGCGGCTGGCTCAGGTGGCTCGGGCGTCTACATCATTCGGTATCCGCTGGAGGCCGCATGAGCCTTTTTGCTGAAATCGTTAATGGGCGCGTGGCGCGGGTCGTGGTCTGCGATAGCGTCCAGTGGGTGCAGTCGACGCTTGGCGGAAGCTGGGTGGCCACCGATGACTCTCGCACCAGCGATGAGCAATACGCCGGCATCGGCATGGGCTACGACGCTTTAAGCACCGCCCGCTTTGCGCCCCAGTTTCGGCAGCCAGCCGGCTCGGATGACGCATATGAGATCGGCGCAACAGCGTTTCATGCCGGGCGTGTTTGGCAGAACATCCACGACGGCAACGACCGCGCTCCCGGTGAGTTCGGATGGGTCAGCCGCGAAGGCGAGCTGCGCCGCTGGCGCGAGGGCGACACTTTTGCGCGTGACGCCGAGTGCCTGTACGCCCGCCGACGCTGGCGCTCGCGAGTGAATGGCAACAGAGACGAGCCAACCATCGGAAACGTCCGCTGGGCCGTGGTGGCGCGCGAAGTGCCACCGACGCGTACCGAGGGTCGGTGATGGCGCAATGACTCTAGCAGTCCCGCCCCGAGTGCCTCTGCCAATTGTCCTCGTTCGCTTGGACACCCCGGCCGGCCTGCTGCACTTTGCCGACGGCCGCTACGTGGACTCAGCAGCCGGCATTGTTGCTGACGCGCGCCTTGGCCGAGACATTACGTTTGAGCGCCGTGTTTCGACACTGTATTGGGGCGGCGGTCGCAGTCAGTCCGGCATTGGCGATGTGCAGCTGACCAACAATGATGGCGCGCTCGACACATTGCTTTTCACTGACCTGCGTGAGCGCGCAATCACCATCTACATCGGCGATGACGAGATGCTGTTTTCAGCATTCACGTTGGCTGCGCAGGCGATAGTCGAGCGCGTCGAAACGGTCGGCGAGAGTGCTCTGCGCATCGTCAGTGCAAGCCCGGAAGTCGCTGCATTCGCGCGCGCTGTTTCATCGAGCACCTACACCGCAGCCGACCAGATCGGCCGCATCATCCCGCGCACGTACGGCTCGCCGCTGAGCGTGCCAGTGCTGCCGACAGATATCGCCAACCTGCGCTTTTCGTTCCACGACACCAGCAGCAACACCATCGAGGCTGTGCGTGATCGCGGCGCGGCGCTCACTGTCACGACGCAATACGTGCCCTACAACACTGGCCCGCACTTCGGCACCCAGCTACAGCAGGCGACCTCCGGCCGTATCACCGCCGACGTAAGTGGCGCGCAGCCCAACGTGTCATTCCTGCGCTCGCAGCTGCCCAATGTTGC
>JANNWF010000202.1:0-5385 GCA_031408455.1 Pseudoxanthomonas sp.
CCGAAATGGGTCGGTTTGCGCCCCTGCCGACGGGCGCTTTAACAAGCACGACAGCCTCCACGAAAGCCGGGGCGATTCAATCTGCTGCGCGAGCTCGACCGGATGGAGTTCACCGTTTACCAGACCGGCGAAACTGTGCGCGCCGAGCACCGGCCGATCATCGTGATCACGTCGAACAACGAGAAAGACCTGCCCGACGAATTCCTGCGCCGCTGCTTCTTTCACTTCATCGCGTTTCCTGATCGCGAAACGCTGAAGCGCATCGTCGACGTTCACTATCCCGGCATTGCCGGTGCGCAGGCAACGCGGGCGATGAAGATCTTCATGGATGTGCGCGATGTGCCCGGCCTGAAGAAAAAGCCCATTACTTCGGAGCTGATCGACTGGCTGAAGCTGCTGCTGGCCGACCACATCAGCCCGGCCGCGCTGCTCGAGCATGATCCGGCCAAGGCCATTCCGCCGCTGTACGGCGCGCTGATCAAGAACGAGCAGGGCGTGCAGCTGCTGGAGCGGCACGCCTTCATGCACCGGCGTGCGTCGCGCGGTTGAGTTCAGCTGTTGCCGCTAGTTGAAAATTGACCAGATGGGGGTGCGGACAAAAACTTGGACTGGTTAAGCGGCAACACCCCTGGGTACCAGCCTGCTCACTCCCCGCCGAGACTCAACCGGCTGATCAGCACCGCCGCCCGCTGCGGCTGGCGCACCAGACTGCCCAGATCGACCCATTCGCCTTCCGCGTGGGCGCCGTCGCCGGCTGCGCCAAGCCCGCCCAGCGTGTCCACGTCCTGCGCCACGAAGCCGCTGTCGGCGGCGCCGCGGCGGGCGGGGTCGTACTCCGCCATCTCGGGAAGGCCGAGGTCCCGGTTGACGGCGTTCAGGCGGGCCAGCAGGGCGCGGTTTCCCTCCGTCGGGGCCATGGGCGGATAGCCGCCTTCCCCGAAGACCAATTCGGCCCCGGTCCGGGGCAGGTGGTCGCCGACAATGCTCTGCATGCCCGCGCGGACGCGCTCGTCCTGCTCGCGGGTCAGGGTCCGCAGGTCGCCGCGGGCGATGGCGGTCGAGGCCACGATGTTGGTCTTGCCCGACGCCGTGACGCTGACCCCCTCGGCGTCGATGGCGGCCGGGGTGCCGCCTGCGACCACCCCGACGTTGTAGGTCAGATTGGGCTCGGGCAGATCGCGGCGGAAGCCGTCGAGGATCCGGGCCAGCTCATAGATGGCTCCATAGCCCAAGGAGTCGTTGAACACACCGCTGGAATGGCCGGTACGGCCCGTCGTGGTCAGGGTCCAGTTGGTCGAGCTGCGACGGGCGATGGTGCCGAACTCGGCCCCATCGTCGATGGCGAGATTTTCAAACTCCAGCGCATATGCCGCGGCCTGTCCGGCGGCGATCAGGTCGCGCCGGGCGACCGACGCGGGGGAGCCGATCTTTTCCTCATCTCCGGTCAGGACGACGGTGACGTCAGCCTGCTCCAGCGTGCCCGCCGCCTGCATGGCGCGCAGCGCGGCGATGATCACCACCACGCCCCCCTTGTCGTCGCCGATGCCAGGCCCTGTGGCGCGGGCGCCATCCCGTTCGAAGCGCTGGAACGGACTGTCGGTCTCGAAGACCGTGTCGAGGTGGCCGATCAGCAGGATGTTGCGGCCGCGGCCCTTCCGGGTGGCGATCAGATGCCCGCTGCGACCCGTCTCGGCCATGTCGACCCAGCGAACTTCGAACCCCAGCGGCTCCAGTTCCGCCCGGACCATGTCCCCAACGATCCGGACTCCCGGCGTGTTCAGCGTGCCGCTGTTCTGGTTCACCAGCCGCTCCAGCAGGGCGATGTGGCGGTCGTGCTCGCTGACGACGGTCTGCATCATCGTCTGTTCGGCGGCGTTGGACTGGGCGACCGCCGCGCCCGGGAGGGCCAGCAGCAGGGCGGCAAGGATCAGGCGCATCGGGGCTCTCGCTCGGAAAGGTATAGGAAGTTCAAACGCCCTTTTCTGGCAGTCTGTCGGGTAGGCGGAGGCCGCGCAAGCGGCGGTTTGGGCAAGGATCGGGTCTGCGCGAGCGCACTACGGCATCAGGTAGGCGCGCAGCTTGGTCGTCCGTGGCTATTTCTCACTGAATCCCGGCGTCGGGCCAAGCGTGTCCCTGCGGAATCGTCGCCGCATCTGATGGCTGTTGGTTTTCGCGGTTGGTGGCGTGGCCGATCTTGCGCCTACGCGGCCATGACCACGGCTGGCGGCCCGCGCGGCGCGGGGCGGTAGTGCGCTTGGTCCAGCGCGCCGTGCATCGATACGCTCGAGTTCTGGCTGTACGGCGTGCTGGTCGGGATCGGCCTGGCGATCGGCATCTATTCGCTCTACACCTACTTCGCCACCCGCGAGCGGATGTACGGCTGGTTCGCCGGCTTCGCGCTGTTCGGCATCGCGTTCCAGCTTCACCACGAAGGCTTCGCGTTCCTGGTGTTGTGGCGGCAGCACCAATGGGTCGGAAACTTCGCCGCGACTACCTGCGGGATGCTGCAGGCGGTCTTCACCATCGGCTTCATGCGCACCTTGATCGAAACCGAGCGCATCCTGCCACGCGCGGATCGCTGGCTGTACAAGCCGATGTCCATTCCGCTGCTGCCGGCGTTCGCGTTGCTGGCAACACACTGGTGGCTCGCGAACCAGATCACGGCGCTCGTGGTAGCGGTGAGCACGCTGTCGCTGACGGCGGCCGCGTTGATCGGCGCGCTGCGCGGGCAACTGGAAGTGAAATCAATCCTGGTCGCGTCGCTGCTGCTAGGGGTGACGGGCACGCTGTTCATGCTCAAGCAGATCGGAGTGATTCCAGACTTGCCGGTTTTTTCCTGGATGTTCCCGTTCGCGCTCGGGCTCGCCATGATGACTTTCGCCCTGGCGATGGCCGAACGCGTGCGCCGGCTCGCGCAGGCGCACCGGCTCGCGGAAGAGCGCAACGCCGAACGCCTGGAACAGATGGTGCTGGCGCGCACTGCCGAGCTCGAGGTCGCAAAGACGAAAGCGGAAACCGCGCTCGCGAATCTGCAGACGGCGCAGACCGAACTCGTAGCGGCCGGCAAGATGGCATCGCTGGGGCAGTTGGTCGCCGGCGTCGCGCATGAAATCAACACCCCGATCGGCGTGGCGATCACCGCTGCATCTTTCCTGGTATCGCGCAGTGGCGAGGTCAAGCACCAGCTCGCGACGGGCGGGTTGCCGTCGTCGGACTTGCTCGCATATGTCTCCGACGCCGACCGTTCGGCGTCCATGGTCGGGCTCAACCTGGATCGTGCCGCGCAACTGATCCGCACGTTCAAGCAGGTCTCGGTCGACCGTAGCTCCGACGACCGGCGCCGCTTCAATCTCGCGCAGACCATCGGTGATCTCAACCAAAGCTTGGCTCTGACGTGGAAACGCCGGCCAGTCACGCTACATATCGATTGCCCGAGCGACATTGAGCTCGACAGCTATCCCGGCGCGCTGGGACAGATCATCACCAATCTGATCCAGAACGCGCTGTTGCATGCCTTCGAGGGCGAGCGCACCGGCAACATGCGCTTGACCGCTGGGCGGACCGGCAAGGACGCCATCGAGCTCGTTTTCGAAGACGATGGCCAAGGCATCACCGCGGAGGCGCTGACCCGGATCTTCGAGCCGTTCTACACCACCAAGCGCGGGAAGGGCGGCACCGGCCTCGGCTTGCACATCGTGTTCAACCTGGTGACCGCCAAGCTCGGTGGGCGCATCGAAGTCAGCAGCGAACCGGGCGTCGGGCTGCGCTTGCGCATGCGTATTCCGTGCAGCGCACCGCTGTAGGACTTGAGAGCCTCCTAACCCCTCGATTGGAGTGTCGAAATGCTCCTGCATTGCTCGCAGCCATCGTAAGCTCACGCGCCAAAGAGCATGTGCGAATGACCGCTCTGTCCTGACACGAAGCGGTTTTGACTGGCCGAAATGGGTCGATCACCGCCAGCTGGCGGTGATTGGGAGGTTCACTACGGCCTACTCAGGGCCGCGGTTCCATGGCGGAGCAGGTGCCTCAACCCGGTAGCGTTTTCAACGGCACCCAGCCGGCAACTGGCCGAGCTCGAACTGTTCGACTACCGCAGCGGGCGAGCGACCCGCGAGCCAGTTGGAGAGTACTTGCAGCCCGGTATAGCGCGTGCCGTCGTCGGCAATGATCGCGCGCTGAAATGTGGCGTCGTTGGAACGCAGTGTTTCGTGATCGCCGCACTGCGGCCCGAAGACGCCGGGCGGCTCCAGTGCCGACGGCAGGCGCGGTTCTTCCGAGCGCAGGGCCAAGGTCGCCAACTCGAGCAGCTGGATTTCCTCGAGCGCGCCGTACGTGGATCGATCGAGCGGGATGCCTTGATAGGCGTAGCCGAGTTCGAGCGTATTGCCCATGACCAGACGGTCCTGCAGATCGTTGCGTACGAAGAACGGCGTCTGCACGTGGTGCTGGAGAACGTGGGCACCATCCACGCAAAGCCACTCGTCATCGAGGTCACGATGGAAATCGACGCAGGAGGCGTCGCTTATTCCGTCACGGAAGCCCAGCAAAACGTCGAACCACCGTCGGCGCAAGCTCAGTTCGTAGGTACAGGCAGCGGCCAGATCCAAGCCGCAAGCGCCGGAACCCGCGTGCTCCAACTCCTCGGCGCCGAGCCCGTAGGATCCATCCAGCACTGCACCATAGGTCAGCTCGCAGCTCACCGCGTTGCAATGAACGTTGTTCGCGCGTAGCAGCTCGCCGATGCGGTCGGCGTGGGTGCGTACGCCGCTGCCGCCCGCCGACGAACCCGCAAAGAGCACGCGGCGCGCGCGGTCCAGATCGGGAAGCACAACTCGCTGGCCCGATCCAGATGCATAGGCAAGGTTCCCACTTCGCAGCATGTCGAACACCGCATCGATGATGTCGGCGCCGAGCAGATCGACGCGATATCGGACCGACGCGCCTGCATGCACAGCGACGGTCGCCACGCTCGCCGCCGTGCCCGCCCATCCGTCGGAGCTGCAGTAATAGACGAACACATGATTCCAGCCCGCGAAGGGATTCCGCGCGTCGGAGCTTTGGATCCCTTCAGCGACGATTCCACCGCTCGGAGCAAATCGGCTCGAAAGCTTATTCGCACCAAAGTTGCCGTCGCGTCCGAGCCAACGCTCATAGCAATCCTGGCCGCTGTCGCAGGATCCACCTCCTTGCAGATACACCATCCAGTCGTCGCGATGGCGCTCGTCAGCCGCGCGCCGCACGTAGGCCACAGCCGGCGTGCCGTCGGCACAATGCGCGCTGGGATAGAGTGAGCTCGGCACCTCGATGCGCGACAGGCCTGCACCCTGTTTGACAGCGCCAGCCCCTGGAATGCCGCGACCGAATGCCTCCGGGAGAGTCGGCAGG
>JANNWF010000203.1:0-1607 GCA_031408455.1 Pseudoxanthomonas sp.
CAAGCAGCAAGCAGCAGCAGAGCCGCAAGCACCCACCAGCCAACCGCTGGCGGCCACCAGCTGGGTTCGGCCGGCAAATGAATATCGCGCAGGTCCAATGCCGCGCCCGCCTGACTGGTTGCGTCTGTCATGCCGATTTGCGTTGGGTAACGCCCCGCAACAAGAGGCGCAAGGCATCGACCGGATCTTCGTCGGTACCGACGTTTCTCGCGCGCACGCCGGCCCGCCGCAAACCGTCGTGTACCTGCGCGAGTGCCTCCTCGAAGTGGCTCTGCCAGGCGTGTCGCACGGCGGCGGATTCCAAACCCAAGATCGAGCGTAGGCCACCCGCCAGCACCGGATAGCGCGCAGGCGGTGGCGCGGCTCGCTCAATCGGATCCACCAGCACCGCCGCGATCAAATCATGATGGGGCCGCAAATGGGTGAGCGAACGCAGCGCGGCGGCATCGATACTGCGATGGTCTAGGAGCAGCAGCACATGACTACCGGGGCGCAAGACCCGCCCCAAACGATCAAGCGTGACCGCCAAACTCGGCCCAACATCAAGGGGTTGCGCTTGCGAATATGCAACCAGCGCGGTCAGCACCCGCAACACGCCGCGGCGCGCGCCCGCGGGCGGAATTAGGCTCGAGCCTGGTCCACTGGCCGCCGCGCACAAGCGGTCGCCATCGGCTTCTGCATACCAGCTCATCAGCGCCGCCAATCGGGAGGCCTGCACGCGTTTGAAACAACTGCGAGTCCCGAACGCCATCGCCTGCGAGGTATCCACCACCACGGCGGTAGTGCGCTCGCGCTCTGCTTGATACAGCTTGGTGTGCGTCTTGCCGGTGCGCGCGGTCACCCGCCAATCAATATGACGGACATCATCGCCGGCCGCGTACAAGCGGGACTCGGCGTAGTCCATGCCACGCCCACGAAACGGCGAATGCCGCGCGCCAGCGTTGCGATCAGCGCTGCGCCGATGCACGCTGGCGCGCAGCTCGCCCGCGCGCAAACGCAAGGCCAACAACTCGGCCAAGTCGCATTCGATGCCGGTGCCACTAGCAGGTAAGGACACACTCATGGCGGGACCCAGAATTACGGCGCGGGCTTACGGCAGCGGCACGCGCGCCAGCAAGTCGGCAATCACGCTGGCGCTATTGATGCCTTCGGATTCGGCCTCGAACGACATCAACACGCGATGCCGCAGTACGTCCGCGGCGACATCGTGGATGTCCTGTGGAGCAACATAGTCGCGCCCCGCCAGCCACGCCTTGGCGCGGGCGCAGCGCTCCAGCGCGATGGAGCCTCGCGGACTGGCACCATAAGCGATGCGCTTGACGATATCGGCGCCGTACTCCGATGCGCCGCGCGTCGCCAGAATCAGCTCGATCAAATAGCGCTCAAGGGCGGGTGCGAAATGCAGATCAAGCACGGCCGAACGTGCCGCAAAAATCTGCGCTTGCGTCACCATCGTGTGAGTAGCGACGGTGACGCCGCCGGCTTCGCGCTTGGCACGCTCACGCGCCAAACGCAAAATTTCGGTCTCTGCGGCGGCCTCGGGATAGCCAATCTGTACGTGCATCAGAAAACGATCCAACTGCGCCTCTGGCAGCGGATAGGTGCCT
>JANNWF010000204.1:0-3802 GCA_031408455.1 Pseudoxanthomonas sp.
TCGCTGGGCACCCAGGGGCAGCGGCGACCGTCCGTCGAACGCAGCACGGCATCGGCGAACATGCCGGCGGCCAGGCGTCCATCCGGGTTGGGCAGAACAATGCGGACAGCTTGCGTACGGGCCACGGCGTCGACATCGGGCAACACGGCTTCCACCGTTCCCTCAAACGTGATGCCAGGAAACGCGCTGACCATGACTTCGGCGAGCGCGCCCGGACGCAGCGCGCCGGCATCCGCCTGCGGCACCCGCGCTTCCAGCCAGATCGACTCGGTGCTGTTGATCTGAAACAGTCGCTGGCCGGCCATCACGGTGTCGCCTTCTCGCACCGCGATCTCGGCCAACACGCCATCAGCCGGAGCCCGCAGCGTGATTCGTGGCACGCCAGTGCCTGCGCTGCGCAGATCCGCTTCGCCGAGGCCCAGTATCTGCAACCGCGAACGCGCTGCCGTTTGCAGCTCACGCGCTTGGGCCGAGCCACCGGAAGCCAAGGCGCGATATTCGGCCAGAGCGCTTCCCAGCGCAGGTGCCAGCAAGGTGGCCAGCGGCTCACCACGACGCACCCGCTGAAAAGGCGCCCGCACGTGCACACGTTCGATCAGACCTTCAACTCGCGCAGTGATGCGCTGCTCACCGCGCAAATCCCACTTCAGCGTCCCTGGCACGCGCAGCTCATCGGCCACTGCATCCAGCTCGACCAGCGCGGTGCGGATACCGAGGTTCTGGCGGATGCCTGGATCGATCGTGACACCCGCCTCGCCAGCCTCATCGGCGTAGCGCGGCACCAGCATCATGTCCATGAAGGGCGACTTGCCAGGCTGGTCGAAGCGCTGGTCCGGAACCATCGGGTCGTACCAGTACAGCGCGCGCTTTTGTTCAGTCGACCCGGCGTCGGTGGACATTGCGTCGGCGGACATTGAGTCGGCAGACATCCCGCTGGCGGAGCTTGCTTCGCGCTGGCCCAGCCAGTAGCCGGCAGCGACGCTGATCGCGACGCCGAGCACAAGGACGAGCACAAGGACAAGCGTAGTCACAGCGCGGCTCATGGCTGTAGCTCCGCGACCGCATCGGTGGGTAAAAGGGTGTCTAGCGCAAGCCAGACGCGCGCCAAATCCGCCTGCAGCTGCAGCGCGCGGCGTTCGCTGGCGATCTCATCCCGGCGCGCGTTGATCCAGGGCTGAATCTCGCCGCCGCCGGCGTAGCTGGCCAGCGCAGTGGCACTGCGATCGCGCGCAAGCGGCAGCAAGGAGTCGCGATAGCGAATTGCCTCGTCGCGCATGCCGTCCCAGATCGCAAGCAGTCGATCAAGGTCTTCGCGCTGCTCGCGCCGCGCGTCTTCCCATTCGGCCTCAACAGCGTCGTGCTCAGCCATGCGCGCGGCGACATCGCGATCCTGGCGGTCACGGGTGAACAGCGGCAGGCCGATGTTGACTTCGAACATCAGCATGTCTGATAGGCCCGCGCTGCGAGCACCATAGGAGACGACAAACCCCAGGTCAGGTCGCTTCTCAGCCTGTGCGAGGCTGACAGCGGCCTCCGCTTCGCGCTGGCGGCCACTCCAGACCTGCAGGTGGGCGTGCTGATCCAGACTGCCGCGCAGAATTTCGGCCGGAACGCGCAGCTCGGACACATCCGACATCTCTGCTAAAGCAATGTCTGCGTTAAATGCAACGTTTGCATCCGCATTGAGCCAGCGAGCCAGTCCCGCCCGCGCCGCGCTAGCCTGCGCCTGTGCCCGCCGCAGGTCGTTGTCAAGCTCCGCCCGCACGACCTGCGCTGCCAGTGCATCGGCAGAACTGCCGGTCGCATTCGCCAATTGCTGCTTGGCAAGCGTCACGGCGCGCTCTGCCTCGTCGATCAGTGCTCGTAGAAAGCGGACCTCAGCCTCTGCCGCCCAGGTTGCGATCCAGGCCTCTCCAGCACGCCGCTCTACGTCCAGCCGGGTCACCAGCACCTCGTCAACCGCCGTGTCGACCCGGGACTCTGCGCTGGCGCGGCGCGCGTCTCGCTTGCGCCGCGACGGCCACTCCTGCGCAACACCAATCCGGCGCATCGTCATCTCATCGGCGCCAAATCGGAGCGCATCGCCACCGGTGATGGTGAGATTGTCTACGCCAAGACTCAACTGGGGGTCAGGCAAGGCGTCCGCGCGCGCCGCATCGCTGCGGGCCGCCGCCACCAGTGCGCCGCCCGCGGCAACGATGGGTGCGGTGCGGGCCGCCACCCTGCGCAGCTCGTCGAGACTGATTTCTGGGGACGCTGCATGCGAAACAGCGGCCAGACATAGCGACAAGCCAACAACACACACTGCCAACGCCAAACGACGCGAAGCCCGTCGCGACGACGGTTCGAGATAGAAACGCATGGTGGATCTCCTGAGACGTGCGGAAACGGTCGGCGCAGTACGCGGCGGACCGGTGGGCTCAGGAGCGGTCTAAATCAGCAGGCGACAGAGAGTGTCGAGTAGTGGGCCGTCGCGCGCGCAGGCATAACCAGCGCTCGAAAGGGTGCCCGCACACATAAGCGCGCCATCAAGCAAGAAATCATGGCCCGCAGGAAGCGGTGCGATGTGGGACAACTTCCCTGTATCAGGAACGCCATCGCAACCGGGACAATCTCCAGTCGCGGCAGTACCTTCTGCCAAGGGTGCGCCGTGGCAATCGGTCGCAGCGACTTCGCCGCTCATTGGCTCCGTGCTGCACCAGCCTGCAGCCATTACCGACTGGCACCAGACCAGAGCGAAGAGGCAGAGCAGCACAAGGTGGCGGGATGAGGGGCGCAACGTAAAGGCTCGCGTGGATAAGCTAAAGATAGCGCATTGCGCGCGCAGGCTCGGACTCGTCAACACGCAGCAAAGTTCCGCATTCCACTCTAGTCTCACGTTTGCACACGGTTGGCAGAGCCCACGCAGCGGGGCTAGGGCGAATCTGCCCGAAGATCGAGAAAGCGTTGGGAGCAACCCTTGGGCGCCGAGCTAACAATGTCGCCTATTCAGGCGCGAGTGGCAGACACCACCACTCCAGAAAAACGCTTTGCTGAGTTGCTTCCGGATTGGACGCCGCCGGTTGGACATGCAGGAGATTTGCCGCCTTTCGAGCCTTGCTGGCCGGCGTAGTCAAGTCAAGTACGATGCGGCAAGTGAGAAGTTGGGCCGCGACAACAGTCGTTGCCTGCAAAAGTGCGTGTAAGGCCAGAGCCGCCGGATGGAACAACCGATCGCGATGAATGACGATTTGCTCAACAGCCAGTTTTGGCGCTGGTATTGCTCGCACCGCCCCATTTATCTCGAAGAGCAGGAGTCGCTCCGCCGCGAAGCGCTCGAAATACTGGTCGCATCGGTCAATGCCGGTGAGGTCACTTGCTTGGATGGCGTCGACTCTGCCTTGTCCATGCGGATCAAGGCGCGCCACCAATGCGACGACTTTGAGATGAACAGCAACTGGATCTGTACCTCCCAGACTTGGGCCTGCCCGGGCTGCGGGCGGGACAAGTTCCAGGTCTCGCGAATGGGTAGGCAGGGGCAGATCCTCGCCAAGCTGGTCGTCCATCACGATCACATGGGAGACGTGTTGAAGTCGGCGTTCCACACTGCATTCGAGACAGCTGGAACGGATGTAGCGCAGCTCAAGGGCCGCCGACTGGTTGAACGCATTGGCACGGCATTCGCCGCATATGAAGAAGTGCTTGTCTGCGAGGATTGCAACAACGCAGACGCCGAGGCCAAGAAGATTGCCGTGGCACCGCCTTCGTTTTCCTTTTCGATCAGTCAGATTCATCAGTTCATTCGTAGCGCCAACCACGCGCC
>JANNWF010000205.1:0-1804 GCA_031408455.1 Pseudoxanthomonas sp.
GTGCTGGAGCGCAAACGCCTGCAGTTTGATTACCGCGCACGCTCCACCGACGCACCGACGCGACGCAACGTGTCGCCGCAACGCATCACCCACTATCGCGACAACTGGTATCTCGATGCTTGGGATCACCAGCGCGAAGGCCTGCGCAGCTTTGCGGTCGACCGGGTCAAGCAGCCAGCGATCGCCGAAGCCACCGCTGAGGATCGGGCTGAAGCGGAGTTGGACACGCACCTATCATCTAGCTACGGCATTTTCTCAGGGCCAGCCAAGGCCTGGGCCACCATCCGCTTCTCCCAGCACGCAGCGCGTTGGGTGGCGGATGAGCACTGGCATTCCAAACAGGAAGGCCGCGCGCTTGCCGACGGTGGCTACGAACTGCGTGTTCCTTATTCCAATCCCAAAGAGCTGTTGATGGACGTGCTTCGCTACGGGCCGGACGCCGAGGTCATCGAGCCTTCTGCACTACGCAGTGAAGCGCGAATCCTGCTGCAACTGGCGTTGTCGGCGTATGCCTGAGGGTTTTCATTGGCCGACTCAGAAGCCCGCTGAAGAACGGTGTCGCAGCATTTGAGATAGACACCGCCAAGCATCGCGACACCGCCTGCTTGGAGTCCGTCATGTCGCGCATTCGCTGCTTGCCACCCATCACACCCGTTGCCACGCTCGCTCCGCTGCGGCCGCTGTTGGTGCATTGGTTGATCGTCGGTTTGGCCCTGTTGATCTTGCTGCCAGCCGCGCGTAGCTACAGCGTGTGGATTGGTTGGTTGCCCTATTGGTTGGTAGTCGCGCCGCTGATGTGTCTAGCGATTCTTGATGGGCTGCCAAGACTCGCTTCCGCGCGGACTGACTGGGCACGACGAAGCAGCAGGAACACGCCTAGCAGACGCCCCGAACGCCAAAGAAGGCGGCAAAACCGGCGGCTGACAAGCGGCCAGCCCAGCGCTACTCTCACCCGCCGCGCCGGCTTGGTCACCCTACTAAACGGGTTTCCAACCGCTGGCGTGTAGAATCCGGCGGGTCCAAATTGCCCGCCAGACCATGCGCCAGACCGCTTTCCTGCTGCTGTTACTCATTTCGCTGCCCATTGCTGCGGCCGACACCGTCGACCGCCACGCCTTGGCCGCTGAACTTGCCAAGACGCACGGCCTCGAGACCGACGCCGTCGCGGCGACATTGGCGGATGCCAAATATCAGCAGAGCATCATCGATGCGATCACGCGACCGGCTGAAAGCAAGCCGTGGAAGGCGTATCGGCCGATTTTCATGACCGAGAAGCGGATCACCGACGGTCGCGCCTTTTTGGCTGAGCACAAAGCCGCATTGACTGCCGTTGAAACGGCGACCGGCGTGCCGGCCGAGATCATCGTTGCCATCATCGGCGTCGAAACCAATTACGGGAAAATCACCGGCTCGTATCGGGTGTTGGATGCCCTTTACACGCTGGGCGCGCACTACCCACCGCGGCAAACGTTTTTTCGCAGCGAGCTTGGTCACGTCATGAAGTTGGCCAAGGAAGAGCAGCTGGACCTGACCACGCTGAAAGGCAGCTACGCAGGCGCGATGGGTTGGGGCCAATTCATGCCTTCGAGCTACCTCGCGTATGCCAAAGATGGCGACGGCGATGGCAAGCGCGATCTGTTCACCTCCTTGCCGGATATCTTTGCCTCGGTCGCTAATTACTTCGTCGCCCACGGCTGGCAAGCGGGCCAACCGGTGGCAGTGCCCGCCACACTGGCTGCAGGCAAAACCGAGTATGCGCCCACCACCATGGAAGCCAACCTCACGATGACCGAGATAGCCACTA
>JANNWF010000206.1:0-4183 GCA_031408455.1 Pseudoxanthomonas sp.
AGAATCAGGCGCTGCACACGGGAGTCGTTGAGCGCCTCGACCCCGCTCGCAACTGGCAAATACGTCTTAGGTGCCGGCCGGGCCGATGCCAAAATTGATGGCGTGGCGCACCACCGCGTGCAGATACCGCTGCTGATTGGCACCGCGTCCGCGCAGCATGCCGCGTTTGACCTTGATGGCGACTTCGGCGACATCGCTGCTGCCTTCGTCGATTGCGCCCAGCCGCAATTCCAGTGCATCCCGGGTCAGTACGGCGCTTTCGGTGTCGCGATACAAGTCACGTAGCAGGCGCTCGGCGGCGCGTCCATTGTCAGCGCTGCCGCTGACCCGGAATACGTTGCCGCGATTGCCGATCTCGACGTTGAGGCGACCCTCGATCAGGCGCAGGTGTTGGTCGAGCGGGCCGCATAAATTGGCGAGCCTCTCGATGTCCTCGGGTTCAAGAATAAAGTCGTGTGCAGTGCTTGGGTTCATTGCCCAAGTTTATCAGCCCAACCCGGGAGCCAAGCTTCGTTGTACCTTGTGACCCATCATGGCCGCCCTGCAGCGTTTGCGGCGGACGCCTCAAGGCTCAAACCCATCTGCAAACACTTCGCCAATACCCACGCGGCCAAATTCGCTGGTGTTGCCGTCGGCATCGGTCGCGGTCATCACTACCAAGTCGTCAGCAAACGCAGTCAGTGGCAGCACCACGCTGCGGGTTGTTTGCGCTTGAGCGAGGGTGATGGTTTGAGTGACAAGCCATTCGGCCGCCTGCCCGCCTGCGCCGCGAAAGAACTCGACGGTGAGCGGGTAGGCCGCATTGGCGGGTGCCGAGTCCACCGAATACTGCAATTCCAGCGTCGTCGCAGTCACCGCGCCAATGCCAAGCGCGGCTGGAAAGTTCTGTAGGCGGTTGCCGCCGCTATCGGGGTCATTGGCATCGTTTGGCGTCGGACCAATGAAGCCACCGCCTTGGGCGTTGTCGATTGCCGGGCCGCGATTGCCGCGAAACACGTTGCGGCTGATGCGTACTCGCGCGCAGCTGTCGACGGTGATACCAGCAGCGGCACCATTGGCGATCAAGTTCGCCTCGCCAACCCCAACGCCGCCGATCTGCAGGCCACATGGGTTGCCGGCACCGACCAAGATGGTGGGCTGGACTTGGCTTGGGCTGAGCGGGTTCAGGCCATTGGGCAAGGCCTGGGTGCCCGTCCAATCGGTGCCGAAATGATTGCCGATGACGCGCGAGCCGGCGAATACCGCCGGAATATTGCTGCCCGAACTCAGCAGAATGGCGCTGAATTGGTTGCCAGCAAACAGATTGCGTTCGGCCACGTTAGTGCCGCCAATGGCGGTATTGATGGTCTCCTGTAGATGGATGCCGTACTCGCGATTGCCAATCACCTGCGTCGCTGCGGCGTTGCTGCCAAACAGATTGCCGCTGATGCGCAGACCGTTGGTCTGACTAAGCGCCACCACGCCGCTAAACAACCCCGACAACAGGTTGCGTGCCGCGGGTGTGTTGCCGCCAATGACGTAGGTTCCCGGCCCTTGCAGACGCACGCCAATGCTACGCACGCTGTTGCCTGTCATTGCCGCCGCTTCACCAACGATGTCGGTGCCGAGAAAGCAGCCCTCAACACGATTTGCGCCGCCGCCGAAAAGCAAGATCTGGCTGGTAAAACGATTGATGTTCAGGCCGCGAATGGTGGCTTGGGCATTGAAATCGGTGAGTCCAGATTCGAGGCCAAACTCGACTTGCTGTGCCGGACCACGCAACTCAATCTTCAACACCGCATCGCTGCCGCCTTGATCCGGCGCCAGTGTGTTGGCGCTGGCACTCGGCTGGCTGTAACCGTCGATTTCGAGCACCCCTGTGATTGCGGGTAACCCGGTGCTGGGCTCAATCCGCCAATGCGCAGTGGCCGCCACAAAGCCGGCGTCAGATTCAGGAATGGCGAATTCGATTCGATCCGCGCCTACGGCCGCGTTGGCCGCATTGATCGCGCCGCGCAGCGAGCAATCAGCGGCGATCTCGGTGCAGTCGTTTAGATTGGCGTCGCTAGTGGTGTCGACGACAAAGCTGGCGGCCTGCGTCGTCGAGGCAAGCGCCATCGCGATCATGGTGATTAGAAAGGTCGTGCAGCGCATCAGTAGCTCCGAATATCGCGGCGCAGTGCCGAGGTCATGCCTCGACATACGCGATTTCGCTGCTGGACTGACATTGCCAATTCTTCTTTGCCTGAGCCGCAAAGCCAAAAGCCGCAAAGCAAAAGCCCGCAGAGCCAAAGTCCGCAGAGCCAAACATCTCAAAGCCAATTGCCCCCAAAGCCGTCATTCCGGCCCTTCGACAGGCTCAGGACAGGCCGGCCTGCGGCCGCGCCGGAATCCAGCGTTTGGGGCCTCGTCAAGCTACCATCAGAGCTGGATTCCGGCCCGCGCCGGAATGACGATTCTCTTCGGGTTGTGCTTGAGGACTCGCCATGGGCAGTGGATTCCCGCCGTTGACGCGTTGCACGCTCACTCAAGGCTCAAAGCCATCCCCAAACACGACCGGCGGCGCACCATTGGTCACTCGATAGAGCATCGCATCGAGGTTGAGCGGGGTGTCGGATACGCGCGTCAAACCCACACAGAGGATGCCGTCGGCTTCCAACAGCGCAAAGTTGCATTCGTTGCTGGCAGAGAGCTCACCGCCCTTCAGCGGCGCGCGAATGTTGCTTGCAGATTCGCTGAACGAGGGGTCGAACATTGCCTGCAACGTCGGAGAAGGCCGGAAGCGCCGCATCCCGCCGGCTTGCACACCCGCTTCTCGAAACGTGTACGCCATGACCGTTCGATTGTCGTCTTCAAGCAACAGGCTGCCGCAACCCAACGAGCCATTGAATTCGCCGAAATTGAAGCTGGCACCGCCTGCCACTTGGCCACTGGGGAGATAACTCACATATCCAAGGCCGCCCAATGACGGGCCGTTGAAGTTGCCCTGCACAATCACGCCGTCGGCGCGCTGGCGAAGGTCAAAACAGGGGAATGGACCAAAGGTGTTCTGATTGTTGATTCGATAGCCAGGCCCGCTTTGCAGGTCGAATTCGTCATCGCAATCGCTGGCGCAGTAGTCGATGTCGAGAAGGCCATCGGCTGTCATGCGGGCGCTGAAGGTGAGCGTGCCAGGAATGCCGGCGACCCCTGCCTCGCCAGCCAGAAGCAGGCGGCCTGAAGAGTCTTCGCGAACCGCGCTGATCGAGGTCAGGTTGACATTGGGCGGGTTGAAGATCAGCGGTCCAAAGCTAGCGTCGAACACGCCAGCAGCATCCAGGCGCAGGCAGTAGCCACGAAATCCGAGGCCGGCGAAGTTGGCTTCGCCGCAGACGATGCTGCGGCCATCGGCCAATGCCGTCATTGCCAGCAGCACCGCATAGGGGGTTGATCCGAACGGTCGCGACGCGCCGTCGACCCCAAACGACGGGTCGGGCTGATAGTCGGGTCCCAGCGCGCGAACGATGACCGGCTGCACGCGATTGGTCATCGGATCACGCTCGTTGCCACCGATCAGCAGGCGCTGGCTGCCATCAACCCCGAAGCCACGCAAAGGCGGATCGAGAAAATTGAAGTTTTGCGGAAACTCGGCTGACGACAGAAGATTGACACCATCGGCCGACAACACCGCCGTGATCGCCCGCTGCGCGGTCGGCTGCTGGCCCTGCATCACCACCAGCAGTCGCCCATCGCTCAACCGATGCGCAAACAGACCGCGTTCGTTGGTGGGGATATCGCCGATGGGCGGTGTGTCGATGAGTCGGAAGCCATTGCTACCGAAGGCAAGATCAGCTTCGCCATCGCCTATCGCTTGGGTTGTAGAGGATGAGGTGCCGAGTACGCTCAGCAACAGTAAGGTCGAAAGGCAGTGGCGCATCGGAGGTCAGCCCAGAACGAGTGGTTGCTGGGACGTACGTCGGTTTGGGCGGAAGCTGACATCGGGACTGGGGACTGGGGACTGGGGGCTGGGGACTCGGGACTCGGGTCCACGGCACTTGCGAAGGCAGCCGAGCAAGCTCGGCATCTACAACGGCATTCGCGGCCTACCCGTGCGTTGCGAAAGCCTCGAAGAGCGGAGCTTGCTCCGCTGCTTTTGCCGGGCGCCTGCAAACGACAATGGGCAACGATCCCAAGCCCAGGGCCGAGTCCCGAGTCCCCAGTCCCC
>JANNWF010000207.1:0-6574 GCA_031408455.1 Pseudoxanthomonas sp.
GGCCGCGTGCGGCAACGCTGCCAGCTGTCGCAACACATAGTGCAGGATGCCGCCATGACGGAAATACTCGATTTCCTTTGGCGTCAGCAGTAACACTTGGACTTGGAAGCACAGTTCAGTGCCGTCACTGCGCTTGGCGACAACATCGGCAACCCGACCATGACCATCGTTCAAACCAGTGATCGAGAACACCTCAGTGCCGTTGACGCCTAGCGACTGCGCATTCTGACCATCCATGAACTGCAAAGGCAGCACGCCCATGCCGACCAAGTTGGAGCGATGGATGCGCTCGAAGCTCTCAGCGATGACCGCTTTGACGCCCAGCAACATGGTGCCTTTGGCTGCCCAGTCGCGTGATGAGCCGGTGCCGTATTCCTTACCAGCCAACACCACCAGCGGTACGCCTTCGGCCTTGTAGCGCATGGCTGCGTCATAAATCGCGAGCTTCTCGCCAGACGGATAGTGCAGGGTATTGCCGCCTTCCTCGCCGCCCAGCATCAGATTCTTGATGCGAATGTTGGCAAAGGTGCCGCGCACCATGATGTCGTCATTGCCGCGCCGCGAGCCGTAGGAGTTGAAGTCGACTTTTTCGACGCCCCGCGTCTGCAAGAAGCGGCCGGCCGGTGAACTGGCCTTGATATCGCCCGCAGGCGAGATATGGTCGGTGGTGATCGAATCACCAAACACGCCCATGACGCGCGCGCCGTGCACGTCGGCAATCGTGCCAACCGCCATCGTCATGCCATCAAAATAAGGAGGGCTCTTGATGTAGGTGCTGTCGTCCCACTGGTAGGAGTCGCCATCGGGTGATTCGACCTCGTTCCAACGCGAATCACCCTTGAACACGTCGGCATAGTTCTTGGTGAACATCTCGGGGCCGATGGTTGCCAAGATCGTGTCGCTGATCTCCTTGTTGGTCGGCCAGATATCGCGCAAGTACACCGCGTTGCCGGCGGCGTCATGGGCCAAGGGATCGGTGAGGAGATTGATATCGACCGTGCCGGCGATGGCGTAAGCCACCACTAGTGGCGGCGAGGCGAGGTAGTTCATCTTGACCTCGGCGTGCACGCGGCCTTCAAAGTTGCGATTGCCGGAAATCACCGAGCTCACGACCAGATCGCTCTCCGCAATGCCTTTGGAGACGGCGTCTGGCAGAGGCCCCGAGTTGCCAATGCAGGTGGTGCAGCCGTAGCCGACGACGAAAAAGCCCAACTTCTCCAGATCGCCGAGAACATCGGCTTTTTTCAAGTAATCGGTGACGACCAACGAGCCTGGTCCGAGTGAGGTCTTCACCCAAGGCTTGACCTTGATGCCTTTCTTGACCGCGTTGCGTGCTAGCAAGCCAGCTCCCAACATGACGGCGGGGTTCGATGTGTTGGTGCACGAAGTGATGGCGGCAATAACGACCGATCCATCGCTCAGCTCGGCATCCTCGTCGCGAATACGAATCTTGGACTTCGGCTTGGAAGCGAGGTGTTCGGCTTGTTCCTGCGCACCGCCCTCGGCGTCCATGCGCGTGGTCTCGTCGACCTTGGCTTTGCGATTGGACGTAAGCCCTTGCAGATTGAGGTGAAAGTTAGCCTGCATGTCTTCCAGCAACACCCGGTCTTGCGGGCGCTTTGGCCCAGCCAATGATGGCTTGACCGTCGCCATATCCAGCGCCAACACAGTCGTGTAAGTCGCTTCCGGTGCGCCGGCCACACGCCACAAGCCTTGCGCTTTCGAGTAAGCCTCGACCAAGTTGATCAGGGCCTCGTCACGGCCTGACAGCCGCAGGTAGTTCAAGGCTTCGTCGTCGACCGGGAAAATGCCACAGGTCGCGCCATATTCCGGTGCCATGTTGGCGATGGTGGCGCGGTCCGCCAGCGGCAGATTGTCCAGACCTGCGCCGAAGAACTCGACAAACTTGCCGACCACGCCATGCTTGCGCAGTGTTTGCGTGACTGTGAGCACGAGGTCGGTGGCAGTCGCGCCCTCCGGCAACTTGCCGGTCAAGCGAAAGCCCACCACTTGAGGAATCAACATCGACGAGGGCTGGCCCAGCATCGCGGCCTCGGCCTCGATGCCGCCGACGCCCCAGCCGAGCACGCCGATGCCATTGATCATGGTGGTGTGGCTGTCGGTGCCGAACACGGTGTCCGGGAAGGCGTAGTTGACGCCGCCAATCGAGCGCGCCATCACCACCCGCGCCAGATTTTCCAGATTCACCTGATGAACGATGCCGGTATTCGGCGGCACCACTTTGAAGTTGTCGAACGCCTTTTGGCCCCAACGCAAAAAGCTGTAGCGCTCTTTATTGCGCTCGAACTCGATCTTGCCATTGATGTCGAGTGAGTCGGCCGAGCCAAACGAGTCGACCTGCACCGAATGATCGATGACCAGTTCAGAAGGAATCAGCGGATTGATTCGTTTCGGGTCACCGCCCAATGCCTTCACGGCGTCACGCATTGCTGCCAGGTCAACCACGCACGGCACGCCGGTGAAATCCTGCAACACCACGCGCGCTGGCATGAAGGCGATTTCGGTGTCGGGTTCTTTGCTCGCATCCCATTGCGCAACTGCTTCAATCGATGCCTTGGTCACCGACACGCCGTCTTCGCAGCGCAGCAGGTTTTCCAGCAGGATCTTCATCGAGAACGGCAAACGCGACAGGTCAAACTGCGTGCCCAAGGCCGCGAGGCTGAAGATGGTGTAGTCAATGCCATCAACGGTCAGCGTCTGGCGGGTGCGAAAGGAGTCACTCATGGCATGCTCCAAAATGGCGGCGAAGGGTAGTGTTTCGGTCCAACTTATGGCGCGAAAGTGCGGCAATTATGCCGTAACAGGCCTGGGTTCTGCGGATCGATTCGGGCGGCGCCCGGTGCCACCAACTCCGTCATCTAATGCGTCGATGACGCTCTGCTTGAGTGCTCGCATTTGAGCTAGCCGAGCAAGCTCGGCTCTACCAGGGCGCAGCGCGCTGAACCAAGCCGGCATTTGTAGAGCGGACCGAGCGAAGCGAAGGCGCGCGCGCAGTGCGCAAACTTGCTCCGCTGCTCCTCTGGCCTAGGCGGGCAAGTTAGAAACAGCACCCGAGCAAGCCGGGCTCCACGAGAGCAAATCATGCTGGCAGCCATGGTCATATCCGCATTGTCCTGAGCTCAACCGGCACTTCCGAGCGCTCCCACACCTTGTCAAAACTCTCCTGCAACTGGCGATTGCGCCCGCCGGCATGCAAGTGGGTGCTGGCCTCAAAGCGGCTGGCCAAGGGGCGATACAAATAGCCGCCGCTGTCGTTAAGCAGATAGGCCGAGGCGTGGTTGAGGTCGATCTCTTCGGTCGGCGTGCGGATGGCAATGGTGGCGGGTGAGCGTTGCGCTAGCGCAACCAGCTGACCAGCCGTACGCATTGCAGCGACGGGATCCTGCACGATCAAACGAATCTCCGCGCCACGACCGGACACCGCCACACGCCGAAATTCTGCAAGCGCTGCTTCGTTGCTTAGCAGGTTGGGGTCCAAGTCACGGCTGAGAACGCACACGCGATGACGAGACGCTTTGAGCACTGCCAGCGTCGCCGCGCGGCACTCATCAAACGTTTCGACGGGTTGCTCATTGGATTGGGGCAGCGGCTTGCGGGTGATGGCCTCGCGTGGCTCCAAGGCGATGCGCATGATCTGGTGGGCGATCCCAGCTTCCATGAACTCCTCACCCTCGGCCACAAAACCGGCGCGAGCATAGAAAGGTATCGCGTGGGTTTGCGCATGCAGTTCGATCTGCGGGTAACCCATGTCGCGGGCTTGATCGAGCAGGCGCATCAGCATCGCCTCGCCAACGCCTTTACCTCGCCATTTCGCCAACACGGCCATCCGGCCGATGCGTTGTTCGGGTGTCAAACGACCGGTGCCGATTGGCCGACCATCAAAATCGCGCGCCAGAACGTGCCGTGAGAGCGGATCCAGATCGTCCCACTCAAGCTCAGGCGGCACCTGTTGCTCGACTAGAAACACGGGCTCGCGGACGGCTCGGATGGCGTCTAAATCACGCGCGTAGTCGGCCGGGTCGACGCGAAACCCGTCGGCGATGCGCAACTCATACATGGTTCAACACCCCTTGCGTTGGACGACAAGCAAACCCGCGGCCAGCAGTTCACTGACGACAGTATCGGCCTGCTGGAGTAGTCGCTGGTAGTCAGCGTTGCAAATCGGCTGCGCTGCGCACAAGCGCTTAGCGGCAGCCAAGGGCAACAGCCAGGATTGCCCATGCGCAAACAGTCGTGCTTGGCGGCCGGATCGAGTCCACGCAAAGCGTGCAAACGGGTGCTGAGTCAGGCCGCCGCCTTTGCCCAGCGCGCGTTCGATTTGCAGTCTGCTGGGTGGTTTGGGTGGTGAGAAAGATTCCGCCGAGCTGCGATAGCGAGTAAGGAACCCGCCCAGCCACGATGCCAGCGCTTGGTCATCCAAGGCCAAATGAGATTCCAGCAGCTGGCGTACCCGAGCCATGGCGGCCGCGTCAATCTCGTTACTGTCAGCCGGTGATGTCAGGTCCGCATCGCGATAGCGTAGTGAGTCCGGTATCGCATCCATCAAATGATCGGCCAAGTCACCAATCAGTTCAGCGACGGCTGGTGCGCGCATGCCGATGGAAAAAGTCAGGCAAGCGTCAATCGCAACGCCGTGATGCGGCACGCCCGGCGGTAGGTACAGCATGTCGCCGGGTTCGAGCAGCCACTCCTCGCTGGGGTTGAATTCGCGCAGCAGCTTGAGTTCAACATCGTCGCGGCAGGCAAGCGGCGGGTGTTTGCGCGCATCGATCTGCCAGCGGCGAGTGCCTTGGCCTTGCAACAAGAACACGTCGTAGTGATCGACGTGCGCGCCCACCGAGCCACCCGGTGCTGCGAAGCTGACCATGACATCGTCGATCCGCCAGCGCGGGATGAAGGCAAATGCCTGCAGCAACTGGCGGACGTCGGCGTCCCACTTGTCGACATCCTGCACCAGCAGCGTCCAGTCCTGGGTGGGCAATCCGGGAAAGTCTGATTCGGCGAATGGGCCTTGCCGCAGCGACCAAGCGTCGCTGCCGCGGTCGTGCTGGACCAGGCGCGACAGTGCCAACTCCTCGCAAGCCAGACCGGCCAAATCCTCGGGTGTTAACGGGCAGGCGAGACCCGCCATTGCGCCGCGAATCAGCAGCGGTCGCTTCTGCCAATAGTCGCGCAGGAAGTCTGCGCTGGGCATGCCCAGCGGAAGCGCGGGGCTAGCGGTGACAACCAAGCTGGGCATTCGAGTTTCGCGACTCGCCATGAGATAGCGCGAGTTTAGCCGCTAGTTCGAGACAGCTAGAAAAATCACGCCGCAGTGCGCAACGGCTTGCGCCGTTTACGGGGCTAGAATCCGGCGCAATCTATTCAGGCTGAAGGGCGCTCAATACACCGTGAGCATGACCAGCAGCCGCAGCGTGCCGACCAGGAGGGTGGAGTGCGAGCAACTGACAGTGCTAATCCGGACTACTTCCACAAAGTGGTGGATTGCCAATGGGCCTGTCCGGCGCATACGCCGGTGCCCGAATACATTCGGATGATCGCGGCGGGCAAGTTCGACGATGCCTATATGGTGAACTGGAAGAGCAATGTCTTCCCCGGCATTCTCGGTCGCACCTGTGACCGGCCCTGCGAGCCAGCCTGTCGTCGCGGGCGCGTGGAAGAGAACGCTGGCGAAAGCGCTGAACCGGTAGCGATTTGTCGATTAAAGCGTGTCGCTGCCGATAACAAGGGCGACGTGCGTGCCCGCATGCCCTCGCTGGAATCAATAAAGCAAGCTGAAGTCAGAAACGGCAAGCGCATCGCCTGCGTTGGTGCCGGACCCTCATCCTTGACCGTGGCACGCGATCTGGCGCCGCTGGGTTATGCAATCACGGTGTTCGACAAGGATCCCAAGGCCGGCGGATTCATGCGCACCCAAGTGCCGCGTTTTCGCTTGCCGGAGACGGTCATCGACGAAGAAGTGGGCTACGTGCTGGACTTGGGTGTTGAGTTCGTTGGTGGACGCTTGATCGATTCGATGAAGCAACTGCTCACCGAAGGTTATGACGCGGTGTTCGTTGGCAGTGGCGCGCCGCGTGGCCGCGATTTGGAGGTGCCCGGTCGTACTGAATGCGCCGCCAACGTGCACATCGGCATCGACTGGTTGGCCTCGGTGTATTTCGAACATGTGAAAGAAGTGGGCAAGCGCGTGCTGGTGCTAGGCGGCGGCAACACCGCCATGGATTGCTGTCGCTCGGCGCGGCGTTTGGGAGGCACTGAAGTGAAGGTCATCGTGCGCTCGGGTTTCGCCGAAATGCGCGCCAGTCCATGGGAGAAAGAGGACGCAATGCACGAAGGCATTCCGATTCTGGATTACCGGGTGCCGTTGGCCTTTCATCATGAGAATGGTCGGCTAGTTGGCATGAGCTTTCAGCGTGTTGAGCCGGTGTTGGATTCGCGCGGCCGGCGCACGTTGGTGGCGTCAGGCGAGCCCGACGAGTTTCATGCCTGTGACGAGGTGCTGCTTGCGATTGGCCAAGAAAATGCGTTTCCGTGGATTGAGCGCGACAACGGC
>JANNWF010000208.1:0-5248 GCA_031408455.1 Pseudoxanthomonas sp.
CCTCGCGTGGCTACGCCAAATCACATTGCCTCCAGAAATCTGCCGACAGTTGTTCCGCCAACGCCTGGCAACCCTGTGCGCCCAAAACGCAGCCGCTGGGTTGTGAAAATGTGGGGAGAGCTCAGGTCAAGACCCGCCCTATGCCTCAACCGCTTCTTTGTAATCCCCAATAGGAATGCAGGCGCACATGATGTTCTTGTCGCCGTAGACGTTGTCGACGCGGCCGACTGGCGGCCAATACTTGGACGCTTTCAGCACCGCCAGTGGGAACGCCGCCGATTCGCGGCTGTAGTCGTGCGCCCACGTCTCTGCCATCACTCGCGTGGCGGTATGCGGCGCGTTCTTCAGCGGATTGTCGTCGCGGTCCATCTGCCCGTTTTCGATGGCGCGGATTTCTTCGCGGATCTGGATCATGGCGTCGATGAAGCGGTCGAGTTCATGCATTGACTCACTCTCGGTGGGCTCGACCATCAGCGTGCCGGCCACCGGAAAGCTCAAGGTCGGGGCGTGAAAGCCATAGTCAATCAAGCGCTTGGCCACGTCCTCTGCACTGATGCCGGTGGCGTCTTTGATTGGCCGCAGATCGAGAATGCACTCGTGCGCCACCAAACCATTGCGGCCGGTATACAGCGTCGGGTAGTGCGCTTGCAGGCGCTTGGCGACGTAGTTGGCATTGAGCAGAGCGATCTGGGTGGCGTGACGCAAGCCGGCAGTGCCCATCAGGGTGATGTACATCCATGAAATGGGCAGGATCGATGCACTGCCGTGGGTCGCGGCGCTGACCATGCCGACTGCCCCCTCCGCGCCGAGTGCCTTCGGCAAATACGGTGCCAAATGCGCTTTCACCGCGCATGGACCGACGCCCGGTCCACCGCCGCCATGCGGAATGCAGAAGGTCTTGTGCAAGTTCAGATGCGACACATCCGAGCCCCACTTGCCCGGCTTGGCGACGCCGACCAACGCATTCAAATTGGCACCGTCGGTATACACCTGGCCGCCATGCGAATGCACGATGTCGCAGATCTGCACGATGTCCTCTTCGAACACGCCGTGTGTCGACGGGTAAGTGATCATCAGCGCTCCGAGCCGCGCCGAATATTTCTCCGCCTTTGCGCGAATGTCCTCGACATCGACATTGCCGCGCGCGTCGCACTTGGTCACCACCACGGTCATGCCGCACATCTGCGCGCTGGCGGGATTGGTGCCGTGCGCCGATTCCGGGATCAAGCAGATGTCGCGATCCGGCTGGCCTTGCGCACGGTGATAGGCGCGAATGGCGAGCAGGCCGGCGTACTCCCCTTGCGCGCCCGAGTTGGGTTGCAAGCTGACCGCGTCATAGCCGGTGCACTCGACCAGCATGGCTTCCAGCTCATCGATCAACTGCGTGTAGCCGACCGTTTGCGCAGCCGGTGCCAGCGGATGGATGTTGCCAAATTCCGGCCAGGTCACCGGAATCATCTCGGCGGTGGCATTCAACTTCATGGTGCAAGAACCGAGCGGAATCATGGTCCGGTCCAGCGCCAGATCTTTGTCGGCCAGCGAGCGCAGATAGCGCAGCATCTCGTGCTCGCTGTGATGCGTGTTGAAGACCGGGTGGCTCAGGAAATCGGACTCGCGGCACAGCGCAGCGGGCAGCTCGCTCGGCGCGCTCGCATCCAACGCATCGACATCAATGTCTGCGCCGAACAGCTGCCCAAGTGCCACCACGTCGGCACGCGTGGTGGTCTCATCCAGACTGATGCACAGACGCTGCGAATCCTCTTCGCGCAAGTTGATGCGGGCAGACCGCGCGCGGGCGTGAATTGCGCTGGCGTCGACGCCGCTGACGTGTAGCGTGTCGAAGAAATCCGCGTCCACCTGCACACCGGAAGCGCGCAACCCGGCCGCCAAAATCGCCGCCAAACGATGCGTGCGATAAGCGATCCGCAACAAACCATCGCGGCCGTGATACACCGCATACATCGCCGCCATCACCGCCAGCAACACTTGCGCGGTGCAAATGTTGGAGGTCGCCTTCTCGCGCCGGATGTGTTGTTCGCGCGTCTGCAAGGTGAGGCGATACGCGGGCTTTCCGTCGGCATCGATGGATACACCGATCAAGCGGCCGGGCATGGAGCGTTTGAACGCATCGCGACAGGACATGAAGGCCGCATGCGGACCACCAAACCCAAACGGCACGCCGAAGCGCTGGCTGTTGCCGACGACAATGTCGGCGCCCCATTCACCCGGCGCTTTCAGTACGGTAAGCGCCAGCAAGTCGGTCGCCACCGCGACCAGCGCGCCGTGCGCATGCGCGACATCGCAGAGTGCTTGGTAGTCACACACACGTCCGAACGTGTTGGGGTATTGCAACAGCACGCCGAAACAATCGACGCCGACAGAATCCGCTGCTGCGCCAATGCACAGCTCGATGCCGACGCCTTCCGCGCGCGTGCGCAACACTTCAATCGTTTGCGGATGACAATCGGCGGCGACGTAAAACACATTGGACTTGGATTTGGCCGAGCGCTTGCACAGCGTCATGGCTTCGGCGGCGGCCGTGGCCTCATCCAACAGCGAGGCGTTGGCAATTTCCATCGCGGTGAGGTCAGTCACCATGGTCTGGAAATTGATCAAGGCCTCCATCCGGCCTTGTGAAATCTCCGCTTGGTAAGGCGTGTAGGCCGTGTACCACGCTGGGTTTTCCAACACGTTGCGCAAGATGACGTTTGGCGTGTGGGTGCCGTAATAGCCTTGGCCGATGAAACTCCGGAAGACTTGGTTTTTATCCGCAATCGCGCGGATCTTTGCCAGCGCCTCCACTTCAGTCATTGCTTCCGGCAAGGCCAGAGGTGCATCGGATTTGATCGATGCCGGCACGATGGCGTCGGTCAGCGCATCCAAGCTGGGTTGGCCGACCACGGCCAGCATCGTTGCGACTTCGCTAGCATTGGGGCCGACGTGGCGCTCGATGAAGGCGCCGTGGTGTTCGAGGGAGGCGAGGGATGGCGCGGCGGTCGAAGCAGAATTCATAGCGGTCACTCCGTTGGACGAGGCAATGCCCCGCGAACGGGGCGTTCCGGCCCACCGGCTTGCAGGCCGGTGTGCGCTCGCGGGCTCGCAGCTACGCTGCTCGAAATCCCCGCTTGCCCCTCTGTCCTTGTTGCCTGAGAGTTTGGGATGGCAAAGCGCCATCCGGTGCCCCTTCGGCGCCGGGTTTGACCGGTCTCTCCAGAGTTACTCGCGCGCGACGGTACGGGGAGCCTGAGCGATTACGGGCGTTGCGCCTTCGGCAGCGGCATGATCCCAAGGAATCTGCCGCTTCTCCCGCCGCGAGCATTGAGCGAGACGAAGTATAACGGAGGCAAAGTCGGCGACCGGTGATTCCAGCGCTCGCCCGAGTGGCATGGGCAATAAATGGCTCCGTGAATGGCGCAGAATTGATTCGCCCCCGCCCGATTGGAAGAGACCGTGCGAAATCTCGCGAAGTTGCTTGCCCTGTGTGCTTTGGTGTCCGCCTGCGCCGCCCCCGTGCGGCCAACATCTGAGCCATCGTTCGACCTGATCCTGCGCGGTGGAACCGTGGTCGACGGCAGCGGCGGGCCGTCGCGGCAACTTGATGTCGCGGTACGTGGCGACCGTGTGGCTGCCCTCTTGCCAGCCGGCACTGCCGCCACTGCAACGCGTGAAATCGACGTCACCGGCCTCACGGTGGCGCCCGGCTTCATCAACGTGCTGTCGTGGGCGATTGAATCGCTGATCGAAGACGGTCGCGGCCAATCGGACCTGCGCCAAGGCGTGACCTTGGAGATCTTCGGCGAGGGCTCATCCATGGGCCCGCTCAACCCGTTAATGAAGGCCAACGCTATTCGCGAGCAAACCGATGTCCGCTACGAGATCCAATGGACGACGCTGGGCGAGTACCTGGAGTTCCTTGAGCAACGCGGCGTGTCCATGAATGTGGCGTCGTTTGTCGGCGCAACCACAGTGCGCGAACATGAACTTGGAGAAGTAGATCGCGCGCCGTCCGCCGTCGAACTGTTGCGCATGCAGGAGTTGGTACGCGCAGCGATGCGCGAGGGTGCGCTGGGTGTCGGTGCATCCTTGATCTACGCGCCCGCGTTCTTCGCCAAGACCGACGAGTTGGTCGCGCTGGCTTCCGCGGCGGGCGAGTTCGGCGGCGGTTACGTGGCGCACGTGCGCTCAGAGTCCGACCAACTGCTGGAAGCCATTGATGAATCCATCGAGATCGGTAAGCGCGCCGGCGTCCATTCCGAGGTTTATCACTTGAAGGCCGCCGGCGAACGCAACTGGCACAAGATGCAGCAAGCGATTGCACGCATCGAGGCTGCGCGTGCGGCGGGTCAGTCCGTCACCGCCAACATGTATGCCTATCCTGCGGGCGCTACCGGCCTCGATGCCGCCATGCCGCCGTGGGTGAAAGAAGGTGGGCTGGATGCATGGGTGGCGCGGCTGCGCAATCCGACGACCCGCGCCAAAGTGCTGGCCGACATGCGCAGCCCAAATCCGCAATGGGAAAACTTTTTGCAGCTGGCAGGCTCGCCAGAGCGCGTGTTGTTTATCGGGTTCAAAACCGATGCGCTGAAGCCTTACACCGGCAAGACATTGGCCGAAGTGGCGAAGCTTCGCGGCACCAGCCCAGAAGACACGGCCATCGATTTGGTGATCGAAGACGGACATCGGGTCGACACGGTGTACTTCCTGATGAGCGAGGACAACGTGCGGCTGGGTATTGCCCAGCCCTGGGTCAGCTTTGGCTCCGATGCAGAAGCTTCGGCACCCGAGGGCGTATTCCTGAAATCAAGCACCCATCCGCGCGCCTACGGCAACTTCGCCCGCGTGCTGGCGCGCTATGTGCGTGAAGAAAAAGTGCTGACTCTGGAGGACGCGATACGTCGCTTCACCCGCCTGCCGGCAACGAACTGGAAGCTCAAAGACCGCGGTTGCATCGAGGCGGGCTGCTACGCCGACATCACCGTGTTCGATCCGAGCAAGGTCCAGGACCACGCGACTTTCGCTCAGCCGATGCAATTTGCCACCGGCATGGTCCACGTCATCGTCAACGGTGAGTTGGCGCTTGCCAATGGTGAACCAACCGACGCGCGACCTGGACGCGTGGTGCGTGGACCTGGCTGGGTCGGAGAGTCCGGTGCTGCACGTTGACCTTGAATCAAGAGCAGCGGAGCAAGCTCCGCTCTACAAAAGCTTCAGAGCGCCGCTGCTGTTGTAGAGCGGAGCTTGCTCCGCT
>JANNWF010000209.1:0-5752 GCA_031408455.1 Pseudoxanthomonas sp.
GCTGACAGCAAACTCGCTGGGACAAGGCACGTCGCGGTAAGACTCGGGCAGATAGTCGACGAATGAGCCTTGTGTGGTCGCCGCGTAATACGTGCCGAGCAGCAAGCCAGTGACCAGGTAGTTGCCGGTGGCGTCACTGAACACAAACTTCTGTAACACGCCACTGGCGTTGAAGACACCAATCAAGCCATTGGCCAGGCCGACGCCGCTGGCTGCATCGGTGACCCGACCGCTGAAGCCAGTGCTGTTGTTCAAGACGAAGTTGATGTTGCTGACCACGTTGCCGGCCGTCACGTTGATGGCAGTGAGGTTGGCTGGGCTGCACGAGCCAAGACCCGTGCTGGTGGGCGCAAATCCACTGGGACAAGGCACATCCGAATGTCCTTCCGCCAGATAGTCGATGAACGAGCCCGGTGCGGTGACCGCGTAGTAAGCGCCCGGCAGCAGACCGGTGGCGCGGTAGTCGCCGTTTTCATCCGTGAACACAAACTTCTGCAACACACCGCTGGCGTTGTAGACGGACACCAATCCACCCAAGCCAATCCCAGCGCTGCTGACCCGGCCGCTGAAGCCGGTGTTGTCGCTTAGCGCGAAATTGATGTTGGCCAAGACGTTGCCGGCGGTCACCGCGATGGGGCTGACGTTGGCCGGACTGCAAGAGCCCAAGCCGGTGCTGGCCGGCGCAAAGCCGCTGGGGCATGCGACGTCACCATTGGCTTCGGCCAGATACGCGATGAACGTGCCCGGCGTGGTCACCGCATAGTGATTGCCGGGCAGCAAGCCAGTCGCACGGTAGTTGCCCAATTCATCGGTGAACACAAATTTCTGCAACACCCCATTGGCGTTGTAGATGCCGATCTGGCCGTTCGGAAGGCCGACTCCGCTGCTGCTCACTCGCCCCGTGAACCCGGTACTGTTGTTGAGCACGAAGTTGATGTTGGAAACGATGCTATTGGCGGCCACCACGATCGCTGTGAGATTGCCCGGGCTGCACGCGCCGAGTCCGCCGCTAGCCGGCGCAAATCCGCTGGGACACGGCACATCGCTGTGGCCTTCGGCCAGATGATCGTTGAACGAGCCGAGGCTGGTGGTCGCGTAGTAGGTGCCAGGCAACAGACCCGTCGCGCGGTAGTTGCCCGTGGCATCGGTGCTCACAAATTTCTGCAGAACGCCGCTGGCGTTGTAAACGCTGACCAAGCCGCCCGCCAGACCGATCCCAGCACTGCTCACTCGCCCAATAAAACCGGTGTTGTTGGCCAACGCAAAGTTGATGTTGGGCTGAATGCTGCCAGCGCTGACCACGATAGGTGTCAGGTTGCCCGGACTGCATGAACCCAACCCCGTGCTGGTCGGCGCAAACGCGCTCGGGCAGGGCACATCGGCATAGCCCTCGGCAAGAAAATCAGGGCTCGATCCCGACGAGGTCGCTGCGTAATACGAGCCCGGCAGCAAGCCAGTGACCACGTAATTGCCGCTGCCATCGGTGAACACAAACTTCTGCAACGCGCCGCTGCTGTTGTAGACGCCGATCAAGCCATCCGCCAGCCCATTGCTCGAACCCACCGCGGTCACCCGGCCACTGAAGCCGCCGGCGCCGGAAATGCAGTTGACGGCGCCGGTGGTTTGTTTGCTGGCGCTTGGCAGCTGGCAGGCGTGGGCCGTTGACGGCTCGGCGATGCCCGAGGTAGTCACAGAATTTGAAGTTGGCGCGACCGCAGCACAGGCTGCATCGGCCGCAGCCACGAGGCGCTTCGCTTCGGATTGCTGGGGCGTGTCAGTGGCGTGCTTGAGCCGGTGCTCGGCAGTGGCGATCAGGGTCTGACAAGCAGTGGTGGCTGTGGGCGCAGGGCCTGCCGAGACATCGGCAACCCCTCCAAGCGACAAACACGCGGGCAGCACCCAACGGCAAATTCGATGCATCTGACCTTCCATGGAGACTGACGACCTTATTCAAAAGTGGCGCAGTCTTTCACACTTGGTCCCGTATCAAGCACTTGTTTTTTGTGGTGTTTTTGTGGTCGTTCTCTTGGTCCTGCTGCCGCTCGCCGGCGTGTTTCACTGGCGCGCTGCAAATGTCGCCCCAGTCCGTAGGGCTGGGTCTAGCGAGAAAGCGGCGCGCAGTAGTCCCAGTGATAGGTGTGGACGACTGTGTTGCCATCTACGTAGGCACCGTGCTCAGGATTCAGAGTGCAAAACCTGGCGGAGCCATTGACCTCCTCGATTAGACCGTAATCGTGCCCCTCGCCTTCGCATTCTTTTCGAACAGAGAAGTACCCTTTCTCTCGGAACTTGTAGCCGCTCGCTCCCCATTTTGTGTACTCAACGTAGCCGGAAGCGCCTTCTTCAGAACTCTCCGTTAGCCAGCCAATGGGCAGCCGCTTTTGATCGATCAGCACAATGCGGACCTTTACAGTCCCCTGCTCATGACCACGCCATTCCGACCCGCCAGTCGGAACGGATACGCACCCCGCCAGCACAACTAAAGCTGTCGCGACGACGAGGGGCCGGACAATTCTCGTGATGTTCAAGGCGAGGCCGACCTACTCTTTAGCACGCCGATAAACCACCTCGCCATCCACCCAAGTCGACTGCACCTGCAACTCAGCCACTCTTGGATCGGCCACGCCAAAATAATCCGCATCAAGCATCACAAAGTCAGCCCGCTTGCCGGGCGCGAGTGAACCAACTTCGTTCTCGGCAAAGCCTGCTTTAGCCGCAGCCAAGGTGAACCCGCGCAAGGCCTCGTGTCGATTCAATAACTGATCCGGCAGCCAGCCACCCGGAGGTTGCGATTGGCTGTCCTGGCGGGTGATCGCCGCGTGCAGGCCGAGCATGGGATTCACTGCTTCGACTGGAAAATCCGAGCCCAACGGCAAGTCCGCCCCGCTGTCCAGAAACCGCCGCCACGCATAAGCGCCACGCAGTCGCTCCGAACCGACGCGGACACCCGCCCAAGGCATGTCGGAGGTCGCATGAGTGGGTTGCATTGAGGCCGCGATTCCGAGCGCGGCAAAGCGTGGAATGTCGGCCATGGCCACCACCTGCGCGTGCTCGATACGCCAGCGGTGATCGGTATGACCCTTCAATACTTCGGTAAACAGATCCAGCAGGATGCGATTGCCGCGATCTCCAATCGCGTGCGCGGCTACTTGCAGGCCGCAGTCACGCGCTTTCAGCATGGCGGTGCGCAAGGCGTCGGGTTGCGTGACCAGCAAGCCGCGTTGCGCAGGCTCGTCGCTATAGGGTTCGATCAAGGCCGCGCCGCGTGATCCCAAAGCCCCGTCGGCATACAGCTTGACGCCGCGCATCTGCAAGCGGCCGCTGGCGTGCCGATAACCCCCGAACGCGCACAGGCCAGCCAACGCGGCGCTGTCGCCATCCGCATAGGCCGTAATGCGAAGAGGCAACTGCTTGCGGTCGGCAAAACGGCGCATCACGGCCATATCAGCGGTCGACACACCCATGTCGTGCACGCCGGTGAGCCCAAAGCGCACGGCCTCATCCAAGGCTCGCCGCAAGGCGCGCTCACGCAGCGCGTCACTCGCGGGTGGCACCGCGCGCTCGACCAGCGCCACCGCGGTATCGACGAAGACGCCGGTTGGAATGCCATCTTTACGAATCACCAAGCCACCATCGGGCTGCCACTGAGCATCCTTCAATTTGGCTTGGGTGTCGGCATCGAGACTGCGCAGTGCCGCACTGTTGGCCCAGCCGGCGTGACCGTCGACGCGCTCCAACCAGACTGGTCGATCCGGGAACGCGGCATCCAGATCCTCGCTAGTGGGAAAGGCTTTCTCGGCCCAGCGGTTCTGATCCCAGCCGCGTCCAAGCAACCATGCCTCGGCCGGCAATTCAGCCGCGAAAGCCTGCAAGCGACTGACGATCTGTGCCTTGCTGTCGAGATTTTTCAAGTCGGCGTTGAGCAGCGAGTAACCAAGGTTGAACAGATGCCCGTGCGCATCGATCAAGCCCGGTAATACGTGCGCGCCGCCGCCATCAATCTGCTTGGCATCGGGGTAATCCTCACGCAAGGTGTCGAGATCACCCAAGGCCAAGACGCGACCGTCGCGCCAGGCCATCGCGGTTGCGAATTTTGGAGCAGAGTCCTTGGGATCAGCGAGCTTGGCCTCCGCCTCACCCGAATAGATCTGCGCGTTATGCAGGATGCTGACCGGCTGCGCGTGGGCGCAGACGGTCAAGGTGAGCAACAAACCAGCGACAAGTCGGCGCATCGGATTATTCACCCAAGTTCTTGTAAATCTGCCCGCCCTTCATCACCACCCGCACGTCCTTCAGCACGGTCACATCCTCCAGCGGGTTGCCACGCACGGCGATCAGATCGGCTTGCTTGCCAGCAGCCAAATCGCCCACCTGATCGGCCACGCCGAGTAAGTCCGCAGCATTGATAGTCGCAGCGACGATGGCTTGTTGGGCGGTCATGCCGAACTTCACCATCAGCTCGAATTCATCCGCATTGCGGCCGTGCAAACTGACCCCGGCATCGGTGCCGAATGCGATCTTGACCCCGCGCGGCACCGCCAGCGCCAATGACTTGCCGGTGATGCCGATGCGCCATTTGATCTTCTCCAAGACCGCGCCGGTGTAGGCCTCAGGATTCTTCGCGAGTCGCTCGTTGTAGCCGTTGATGGTCGACAAGGTCGGCACGTAATACGCGCCACTGCTCTTGAATAGATCGATGCCTTCGTCATCGAGCAAAGTACCGTGTTCGATCGAATCCGCGCCTGCCCGCAAGGCCACTTTGACGCCATCGCCTCCATGCGCATGCACCGCCACCTTCTTGCCTGCCAGATGCGCTGCTTCCACGATCGCGCGCGCTTCGTCGTCGAACATTTGCTGGCCGACGCCCGCCCCAATCCGACTATTGACGCCGCCAGTGGTCGCGATCTTGATGACATCGGCGCCGCGACCAATCTGCTTGCGCACCGCGCGACGGCAGGACTCGACGCCATCACACAAGTTTTCGCTGGTCGAAAGCGCCGCGTGCAGACCTTCGGCATAACCCAAAGTCGGGTCCATATGACCGGCAGTCACCGAGATCGAAACACCCGCGTCCAGAATTCGCGGCCCCGGTACCTGCCCCGCCGCCACTGCGTCGCGAAGCGCCAGAGTCACGCCGTCGCCATCACCCAAATTGCGCACCGTGGTGAAGCCCGCATCCAGCGTCTTCTTGGCATTCACCGCTGCTTCAAAGGCCTTGGTCGCAACGCTCGCCGTCACGTCCCACAACTGCGCTTCTACTCCCGCCTTGTCAGTGGTCAGATGGACGTGGCTGTCGATCAATCCAGGCAGCACAAAGTAGCTGCGCAGGTCGATCACCTCGACGTCGGCGGCATCCAGTTCAAACCCCGCCGCATCCACATAGCCCTCGCGCACCGACTCCACTTTGTCGTTGCGAATCAGCAGCGAACTTGGACCGCGAGCGGGTTTGTTGGGTTGGTCCAGTAACTGGCCTGCGTGGATGATTTGCAGACGTTCAGCGGCGCCGACCGGCGCGATGCACACGAGCAGCAACAGCAAGCCAGACAGACGCTTGATCAACATGGCGGATACCGATGAGTAAGGTGGGCGAAGGGTAGCCGGTTTGCTGATGTAGGGCGGGTCTTGACCTGAGCTCTCCCCACATTTTCACAACCCAGCGGCTGCGTTTTGGGCGCACAGGGTTGCCAGGCGTTGGCGGAACAACTGTCGGCAGATTTCTGGAGGCAATGTGATTTGGCGTAGCCACGCGAGG
>JANNWF010000210.1:0-1692 GCA_031408455.1 Pseudoxanthomonas sp.
AGTTGGCGATCGGTCGCTCCAAAGCCGACGCGCCAGGCATCGATGGCTGCGTGCAGATTCAGGACGGCGAAGAGCATGGCTTGCAGCCGGGTCAGTTCGTGGAAGTGCGCATCATGGGCTCCGACGAACACGACCTGTATGGTTTGGTCGAGCACGCTGAGGTCTAGCAGTAGGCGTCTGGCGAGTCGCTGATGCGCTTTCGTGCCCCTGCGCGGGAGGCTGTCGCAGCCGGCACCTTCGACCATCCGATATTCGCCGCTGTGCAACCGTGGCGTGAGTGGCTGCAAGCGACGGGCTGGCCAAGCATCGCCGAAATGGATGCGGCGATGGCGAGCACAGTGCATGCCGTCAGTCGCCAAACGCTGCGATTGGTTGCGCAAACCCCTGCGTTGCTTGCCGATAGCCTGCACTACGAATCACGCATTCTCGAACACGCAGCCATCGCCACCCGCGAGGGCAACTGGCACGACCTGCTGAATGCGTTGATCTGGCTGGCACACAGCCCGATCAAGAGCGCCTTGAATGCGCGCCAGGTGGCAGACATCGAGCGCGTTGGCAGTCGAGCGCGCACCCGCGGCCAGTGCGCGCTGACTCATTTCGACGAAGCCGGCATCGTGCTCGTCTTGCGCGACCCCGCGCGACTAGCGGCCTGGGATAGTCACGACTGGGTGGGTTTGTTTCATGGACTCAATGCGGCCGATTTCGCCGTCGCCGTGGTCGGTCACGCGCTACTCGAACATGCCCTCAAGCCGGGACAGTTGTTGGTTGGCAAGGCCTTGGTGGCTGTCCATCCCACCCCAAACGCTGGCCTGCAAAGCGCGCTGGCAACCATTGCTGTGGCGATCAGCGAGCACCGCTTGCTGCTGGACCCACAAGAGCTGCGGCCGCTGCCTCTGGTCGGACTGCCCGGCTGGCATCCACTGGCGGGCGAGATCGGGTTCTTGCAGAGCGCGCCGTGCTTTGCATCAAAACGCGAGGATCGCCGTTATCCGCCCGCGCTCACGCTGCCAGCATTTGCAACGCTTTCGCTTGCGACCTGCGCAGAAGACAGCAGGGTTGGCGCATCAAACGCGGCCGCATAGCCTGATTCGACGATGGTCTTCTGCAGGGTATCGCTCAGCTTCAGGCCACTCGCGATGACTTGTCCGCCATGCATGATGGCGTCGGTGTTGCCGCGAAAGTCGCAGCATCGACCACCCGCCTCGCGGACCAGCAACACACCAGCGGCGATGTCCCAGGCTTTCACGCCGGCTTCGAAGTAGCCGTCGACGCGGCCACAGGCGACATAGGCCAAATCCAGCGCGGCTGAACCCGTACGACGGATGTCCTCGGCGCTTTCCATCAGCTGCCGGATGGTTTCCAATTGCGCGCCGATACGCTTGCGCTCGCGCGGCGCGAACCCGGTCGTCAGGACCGCCCCTTCAAGCTCGGTGCGCGGCCCCATTCTGAGGCGTCGATCATTCAAATACGCACCGCTGCCGCGGCTGGCGGTGAACAGCTCGTTGCGGCTGGGGTCGTAAACCAGACATGCAGCGGCTCGCCATTTTCCAGCAGCGCAATCGACACACAAAAGTGCGGAAAGCCGCGCAGATAGTTGCTGGTGCCGTCGAGGGGATCGATCACCCAAGTGAAGCGGGACTTGCCTTTGGCGCCTGACTCTTCAGCCAAGAACGCGTGGGTCGGAAACGCGCG
>JANNWF010000211.1:0-1888 GCA_031408455.1 Pseudoxanthomonas sp.
GTACTTGCCAGGGCGCAGGTCGATCATGCGATATGCGCCGTTTGCGTCGGTGACCGCCGAGCGCACCTTTTCGATCAGGGCATCGCTCGCTGCTTCCACCGACACGCCGGGCATCACTGCTCCGGACTCGTCTCTCACGACACCACTGATAGAGCTCTGCGCGTAGGCCGAGGACGACAAGGCCCCGACTCCTATCAACGCAAGGCACAGCGCAAGCGCTCGCCTGGTTCTACTCGACATGCTGACGACCTCCAAGAAGTGCGGGTACGCCTGGTCAGGCGCAAATGAGCCAGCGTGGGGACCCGCGCACCCGAAAGGCTACAAGTGTGACGGACAAGAGTCAACGACTGAATCGAGAAAAGATCAATAAATACGGGCGTTTCTATGAGTCTGAACGTTCGTTCTGCTGATTCGCATCACCCAGGCAAATCAACATAAGAAGACAATTCGACGGCTTGGAGAAACAGTGCGCCGGAAAAACAAAAAGCCGGTCGGCTGATGCCGACCGGCCTTGGTCATTGGCTGCAGAACCACGAACTGACGGCTACTTGATCGTGACCTTCACGTACGCGTTGGTCCAGCAGCACTGAAAGCCGCCGCCACCCTCACCCGAGTTGTCGTTGGCCTGCGCACGCAGGATGTACTCCCCCGCTGCGGGGAACGTCGCGGTCGTGGTCGACTTGCCGCCGTCGCCGATCTTGGGGCGCTGCTCTGCGAACTTCACCTCGCCAGCCGGACCGCGGTGTTTGTGCCACGACTGCTGCAGCCGAGGCGTGCGGCCAGCAAACTGGGGATTCTCGCCCTCCTCGGTATGCATGTCGTCGGTCGTCGTCACCTCGAGCGTGACGGGCTGACCGACCGTGCCAGTCAGTTGCAGGGCGATCTCGACCGGGGGGCCCGTGAAGGTCTTGCCCGTCGGCGAAAATCTCAACACTGGCGGCGTGTTGCCCTCGCCCTGGTCCTTGAACGGCTCGATCTGGTAGTCCTTGATGAGACCGATCGGCACGGCGGCCGTCTTGCCATTGGCCACGATCGTCCACGTGTAGCGCTTCTCGCTGCCGAAGTCTTTCGGCACCTTGATCGCAAACACGCCCCAGCCGCGGCGCGGCGTGAAGTACGTGGGCTGCCCCAAGTCCGGTCCGCCCGGCTCGACCCGGTTGTTCGGACCGACCGGAACCTCGATCGTCTGTTTCATGTTGCGGTTGTAGTAGCCAAGCAGCAGGTTGTAACTGCCGTCGGGATTCTGATACCAGCCCTCGAATGCCGGGAAGACCGACTCGCCGCTGTCCTTCAGGGCGGGCAGGGGCAATTGGCCGGCCACCGGCGTGGAGGCCGCCCACAGGGCACTTGCCACAACCGCGGGCGCGAGCCACGCACGAACCTTTGACGTCAACACCATCGCAATATCTCTCCGTGACAAACAAATCGGGGGTGCCGCCCTACAGGCCAGCACCCCCGACACATATCCTGACTCTACACGGCGAACCCGGGGGCGCGGTTACTGCTGCTGGCGCTCCGTCGTCGTCGCCGCCGTCTTCGCCTTGCGCTTGTCGACTTCCACCTTGAAGTCGGCGTCGTCCATGTAGGTCACGTTGACCCACGCATGCGCCATTTCGTCGACCGTGCGGTCGCCCCAGCCCACCCACTGATTCGGGTCGGGGTTGTTCTTGTTGGCTGCGGTGTTGTCGTGCCACGACGTGATGCGCAGGATGGTGCCTTTCGGCAGGAGCGGTGCCACGTCATCGGCGTAGACGTAGTTGGTGTGCCAGTTGAAGCTGTAGTCGCTCACCTGGTTGAGCATCTGCACCTGGCCGGTCGGCAGAATCGCTTCCATCGACATGGCCTTGCCGCGCAGGTGCATGTGCGGCTGGAAGTTCTCGACGCGACC
>JANNWF010000212.1:0-3653 GCA_031408455.1 Pseudoxanthomonas sp.
CCTCGCGTGGCTACGCCAAATCACATTGCCTCCAGAAATCTGCCGACAGTTGTTCCGCCAACGCCTGGCAACCCTGTGCGCCCAAAACGCAGCCGCTGGGTTGTGAAAATGTGGGGAGAGCTCAGGCCAAGGCCCGCCCTATCCTGTCAAAGGCCCGGGCCGACGAACTTCCACTGCTATCGCACGCGGGGTGGTTGAGGGCTTGGCCGAGCGGCGTATGCTTGGTGTCCGTTAGCTTTGGGCCACGTCATGGCCGCCTTGACGCCTGAATACTCGCCGGACGAACTGGCCGAGCTGCTCACCGCCCACATGCCCGATATCCCGGGCTATCAAGTGTCGCGGCGCCTGGGCAGCGGCGGCATGTCGTTTGTCTATCTTGGCGTGCAGGAATCGCTGAATCGACAGGTGGCGATCAAGGTCATTTCGCCGATCGCGCTAAAGGACGAGATCAGCAAGATTCGCTTTGAGCGCGAGGCGCGGACGATCGCCAAGTTGCAGCACCCGGTGATCGTCGACATTTACGAAGTCGGGCGCACCGAGCTTGGCTTGCTGTACTACGTCATGCCCTACTTGCCGCGCGGCAATCTGGCAAAGCGCGATCTGCGCGAGGACGAACCAGGCCTGATCGCGGTGCTGCGCGCCCTGCTGTGGGCGCTCGAGTACGCCCATGAGCACGGCGTGGTGCACCGCGACGTCAAGCCCGAGAACGTTTTGTTCGACAACGTTGATCGCCCGCGGCTGACCGATTTCGGCATCGCCGTGTTCCGCTCGGATGGACGCCGACTAACCCATGGTGGCTTTGCCTTGGGCAGTGCGACGCACATGGCACCCGAGCAAGCACGCGGCGAGAAGGTCGACGGTCGTGCCGACCTCTACAGTATCGGCGTGCTGGCCTTCGAACTGCTGACCGGCGACCTGCCGTTTCATGCCGAGGATTCGCTCTCGCTCGCGGTCCGCCACACGGTGGATCCGATCCCGCTTCTGCCGGCCGCGAAAGCGCATTGGCAGACCTTCATCGACCGCGCGATGGCGAAAACGCCGGACGCGCGCTTTGCCACTGCGCGTGAAATGATGGGTGCGCTTGACATCATCGAGCTCGGCCGCCAACCCGCGCCGCAGGCGGCCACCGCAGCGGCGACCGTGCGCGGCCTGACCGCGCGATCCCTGCGCACCAGCCCGGCCTTCCTGTCCGCCGGTGCGGTGGTAGTGCTGCTGCTGGCGATTCTGGTGGCCTATCTGGCCTGGTCCTCGCAAGCGCAGTCACCGGCCGCAAGCGGAACCGTCGCCGCGTCGCCCACGCTGCCGGCGGCCCCCGAAACGGCCCCGCCCACTGGCCTCGTGCCAGCGCCATCGACGCCCACCTTCGAGGCCGTGTCGGACGCCGTGGCGGAGGTGCCAGTCGCGGTGCTGATCGAGGGATCTGAGGGGAGCGACGAACTCATCGAGAGCGTGGACGAAACGCTGCCGCCGGCTGAGCAGGCGCTGCGCCGCGCCGAGCAGCAAATCTATCGCCGTCGGCTGACCCAACCGCCCGGCGACAACGCGCTGGATTCCCTGCTCAAGGCGCAGCAGTTGGCAGCCGATGCGCCGCGTGTGGTGTCGCTGGGCGAGGCTTGGCTGACGGCCATGCTGCCCTATCTGCAGGCCAGTCTTGATGCAGGCGGAGCGTCACCCGACCTGCGCCAGCTGGATTCGGCACGCCAACTCGTCGAAGCGCTTGGTCTAAGCGAGGGGGCTGCTTGGCAGGCCGTGCAGACTACCGTCGCGAGCTGGCTGCGGGCGCGTCTGCAGGCGGCGCTGGTAAGTCGCAATCTGGTCGAACTGCGCGCGGCACGGGCGACGGCCACGGCGATGGACATTCCGACCTCGGCGCTGGAGCCGGAGTGGTCGCAGGGCATCGTCGAGGCAAGCGTCGGTGATCGCCTGCCGGGCGGGATCGCGCTCGACCTGCTGAGCCTGCCGGCGAACGCGCAGACCGGATTCGCGGCGATGCCAGGATGGGTCAGTCGCGCCGACTACGCACGCTTCGTTGCCGCCAGCGGACGCAGCGCGGCGCGCTGCAAGCTGCGCACCAAAACCTTCACCCTGCGCGCGCGGCGCTGGGACAACCCGGGATTCGTCCAGCAGGATGATCAGCCGGTGGTCTGTGTCAGCCTTGAGGACGCGCTGGCCTATGCCCGCTGGAGCGGCGAACGCGACGGGCGCAGCTATCGTCTCGCCGCAGCCTCCGAGTGGCGCGCGCACCTCGCCCGTCCGGATGTCGCGGCCGCGCCTGCGGCAACGGGCGGCTTGGCTCGCTGCGCCGGCAACCCGCAGGCCTGTGCCGGGCAAGTGCGCGAATGGTCCGCGCCCTGTGGTGCTGGCTGCACGCGGCAGCCGGCGTTTGGCCTGAGTTGGCGCGATGCCGAAGAGGGCCGCGCAGATGCAGACGCCACCGTCGATCCGGCATACGGCTACGACGACATCGGCTTTCGGCTGGTGCGCGAAGTGACGCGTGCGGAGCTCGAGCAGCGATGACCCTCAGCGACCCACCACGCCGCAGCGTTAGAACGGGGCCGCGGCCAACAGGGCAGAGCTCATAGCCGGCAGGCTGGGCTGACAAGCCCAACACACGGGTGCAGAGAACGACGCTGGGCTTGTCAGCTCAGCTTCCGGGCCTGCTATGATGACGATCATCGTCATCAGATGCCATTTTTCAGGAGGCTTGCCATGCGCACCATTGTGGATCTACCCGACTCGCAAATCAGCGAGCTTTCGATGTTGGAAAAACACCGAAACACTTCGCGGGCACAGCTCATTCGAGAGGCAATTGCGCGCTATTTGAAAGCCGAGATCGCGCCTGAAGATGCTGGATTTGGGGCTTGGCAGCGCGCTGGGGAACAGCAAGATGGGGTGGCTTATCAGCAGGCGCTGCGTGCCGAGTGGGATCGCTAAGCGCCCATGCACGCTCTGTTTGATAGCAACATTGTGATCGACTACCTCAACGGCATCGTGGCGGCAAAAGACGAGCTAGGCCGTTATGAATCACGCGCCATCAGCGTGATTACCTGGATGGAAGTACTTGCAGGAGCACCACCGGCAGCTGACCTGGACACGCGCAGTTTCCTGGATCAGTTCAAGCTGCTTGGCATTGACGCCAAAATATCGCAGCGTGCCGTCGAGCTGCGCCGCTCCAAGCGCATGAAACTGCCAGACGCCATTATTCTCGCCAGCGCGCAGGTACATGGCTTGCTGCTGGTCACCCGCAACGCGCGTGACTTTGATCCTGATTCGCCTGGTGTGCGAGTGCCGTACCAAGTTCAGGTGTGAGCTTGGCCCGTAGGCTGGGCGGACAATCCCAGCACACGGGTGCCGGCAATGACGCTGGGCTTGCACCTAAAAGCAGCATCGAACTCCATCGAACCAGCAAAGCAGAACCGCCGATAGGTCGTAGGGCGGGCCTCGGCCCGCCAAACAAGGACAGAGAAAGCTCCACCACTACGCTCCCGAACCGAGACGGCGGGCCCAGTCCAGAGCTCTCCCCACATCTTCCCTCTACCGTTCAGCCTGTTGCAGCTATCGTGCGGCTAAAACAGTACGTGCATGACGCAGTTTTTTCCTCGGGGTATCGAAGCCTGAGGACCGCGCCATGCACGCCAGCCGCATTTTGCGCC